>JAGWVX010000172.1 GCA_018970685.1 Alphaproteobacteria bacterium
AGCTCCGGCTTGCCGCTGTCGCGCGCCATCTCCGCATAGGCGCGGTATTTGAGATTGGCGAAAGCCTCGCCGTGCATCGCCTTGTCGAGATTCTGCTTGGTCCTGGCGCTGAGATCGCCCGCCATCGCCAAGTCGGCCGACACCAGGCCAAGTGTTAGGGCGGCCGCAACCGCCAGCGTCCGTGAAATTCGCATCGTCATGCTCTCCGTTTGGTTGCGCCATCCGCAACGCCGCGACAATCGCCGCGACGCCTGACGAAGTCCTGACGGGCAAAGCGGAACGTTTTTCGGCGCCGGGCGGCCGTCAGGACTTGGTCAGGCCGTTCGGACAGTCTCGCCGGCCATGGCGGAAATCGTCCGCCCGCAATGGAGAGAGTGATGCGAAAGATCGTTCCCCTGTTCATCGGCCTGGCCGTGACCGTCGCCGCGGCGGCGCCCGCGCTGGCCAGCCCCAAATGCACGACGCAGCCCGAAAGCAAATGGCTCAGCGAAGCGGCGATGAAAGAGAAGATCGCGAAGATGGGCTACGCCAAAATCCGCGTCTTCCAGAAGACGGGCAGCTGCTACGAAATCTACGGCTACACCCCGGACAACAAGAAAGCCGAGGTCTATTTCAATCCGGTCGACGGCTCCATCGTCCAAAAGAACGTCGACGGCGAATAGGAGGCTGCGCATGTGGTCGCAATCTCGCGCCGCAACGCCGCCCGCCGCCCAGAGCGGGGGAACCATCACGGTGTGGGACCCCGTCGTGCGCCTATTCCACTGGCTGGTCGTGGCCGGCGTCACCACCAATATGTTCCTCAACGAGGAGGGCAAACCGGTTCACCGCTGGGTCGGCTATGCGGTCCTGCTGGCTGTCCTCGTCCGCGTGATTTGGGGGGTTGCCGGTTCGGCGCATGCCCGCTTCGCAGACTTCATCCCCATGCCGTCGCGTCTTTGGTCCTACGGCAAGTCGCTGCTGGCGCGCCGCGAGCCGCGCTATATCGGACACAACCCCGCCGCCGCGGTCATGATGGTGACACTCATTCTATTGTTGGTGCTGTGCGGCGTTACCGGCTGGATGCAGGGCCTCGACGCATTCTGGGGCATGCTCTGGGTCCAGGACGTTCACAAGGCGGCCGCATATACGATTCTGGCATTGGCCGGCGTTCATGTCCTGGCCGCAATCCGGGAAAGCGTACGCCACCGCGAAAACCTGATCTGGTCTATGATCACCGGGCGTAAGCGTGCGCCAAGTGGGAGCGACATCGACCATGCGCCTGCTTCTGGTCGAGGATAATGCGCGGCTGTCGGAACTCGTCCGCCGCGCGCTGACGGCGGACGGCTTTGCGGTGGACTCGGCGCAGACGCTGCAGGCCGCGCAGGAATTCCTCGAAATCGCGGCCTATGATCTAATCGTGCTGGACCTAGGTCTGCCCGACGGCGACGGCCTGACGCTGGTCAAATCTCTGCGGGCGCATACCCATGCCGTTCCGATTCTGGTGATGACTGCCCGCGACGGGCTGGACGACCGCATCTCGGGTCTCGACCTAGGCGCGGACGATTATCTCGTCAAACCGTTCGCTACGGCGGAACTTGCGGCGCGCTGCCGCGCGCTGCTGCGCCGCCCCGGCGGCGTGCTGGGCAGCGTGCTGACGGCGGGAAACCTTTCGCTGGACTGCAACGGGCGCGAGGCAAGAGTCGCCGAAAAAAGGCTGGACCTGCCACCGCGCGAGCTGTCGCTGCTGGAACTGCTGCTGCGCCGGTCCGGACAGGTCGTGCCGCGCGCCAATTTGCAGAACGGGCTGTATTCGATGGGGCAAGAAGTGTCGCCGAACGCACTGGAAGCCGCCGCGTCCCGGCTGCGCCGCCGTCTGGCGGCGGCCGGCTCCGACGTCACGCTGCATACGGCCCACGGCGTCGGTTACGCGCTGCTGCCGCCGCAACCGAAGGGCTGACGGCGTGGGCTCAAAGACTCTTCTTTCCTCTCTGAGGTTCGCAACCTGGCCGATCTTCGGCGGCGACGGTTTGGCGGCGACTATCGCCCGCGGCCTTCTTTCCGTCGTCCTGTTGTTCGCTCTTGCCGATATCGCCTTCGTGCTTGTCACCTATGCGCGCGACAAGGAAGGCCTCGGACAGAATCTCCTGACGCTCCAGGCGGACGACATCGCCAAAGCGGTGACGGTGGACGGCGGCAATCTGCGCCTTATGCCTGCACAGCTGTATCGCGAGCCGATCGGCTCCGCCCAGATGGCGTTTGCGGTCTACGACCGGCAGGGCCGGGAGATCGCTTTCGACGGGCCTTGGGAACTTGCTCACGGCTTGACCCCGCCGATCACTTCGGTGAGTTCCGAGACCAGACGGGACGATCACGCGACGGGTTTCTTCTTGCACGGCGCGCGGCGCACCACCGTGCAAGGCCAGCCGATCTGGGTGGTAATGAACATCCAGGGAGAGGGCCTGCGCCCCTTCTGGCCGGTCGTCGTGAACGAAGTGGTCCAGCATGTCGGCGTGCCGCTGCTGCCCCTTGTCTTGCTGCTGCTGGCATTGAACGTCACCGTCGTGCGCCGCGCGCTGAGCCCGCTCGCAGCCGCGGCCCGTGAAGTCGAGGCGCTAGAGCCGCGGCGGATCGAGCGCCGCCTCACTATGCCGGACTCGCCACGCGAAGTGCAGAGGCTGGTCGGCGCCGTGAACGCCGCTCTGGACCGGATCGAAAGTGCCATACGGGCGCTGCGCGACTTCACGGCCGATGCCGCCCACGAACTGCGGACGCCGCTCGCCATTCTGTCGATGGAGGTCGACGAGTTGCCCGCCAGCACGGCGAAAGAAAAGCTGCGGGAGGATGTCGCCAACATGACGCGCTCCGTCGCGCAGATGCTGGACATGGCCTCCGCGGATGCTCTGCTTATTCCGCAAGGAACGGTTGCCGATCTCAGCGCGGTCGGCGCCCAGGCCGTGGCGCAATTGACGCCGCTCGCCATCCGCAAGCGGCGCAGCATCCGCTTCGTGGACGAACATCCCGCCCGGATCGACGGACACGCCGAAGCCATCGGCCGCGCGGTGCGCAATCTGATCGAGAACGCGCTGACGCACGCGCCCGAAGAGACCGTCGTGGAAGTGACGGCCGGCCCCGGGTCCGTGACCGCGGTTCGCGATCACGGACCCGGCATTCCTGAAGGCAAGCGCGGCATGGTGCTCAAGCGCTTCTGGCGCGGAGACCGCAGCCGGACGGACGGCAGCGGCCTCGGCCTCGCAATCGCAAACCGCATCGCCGAAGCGCATGGCGGCAGGATCGAAATTGCCGAAGCACCGGACGGCGGCGCGCTCATCCGCTTGTGGCTTGCGCCTCAGTCCAAAAACGAGAGCACAGACGCCGCCGCGGAATAACAAGATGCGCGCGACTTTGCGGCGTCCGGGGACACTTTATCCGGCGCGCGGCGCGTCTCACGTCAAATACAGCATATCTTCGCGGTCCGCGGCCGGCGCAAGCTTACCGGGCGTTCTCGCCCCCCGCCTTCCACGTCATACCGATCTGGTCGAACAGGAAGCTGAGTTCGTCCGACATCTCGGCAATACGCTCGGAAAGCGAACTGCCGATGCCGTGGCCGGACTTCATGCTGGTGCGCAGCAATATCGGATGACCCGATACCGTTGCCGCCTGCAAAGCCGCAGTGAATTTGCGCGAATGCATCGGGTTCACGCGCCCGTCGGTGGCGCCGGTCAGCATCAGCACGGCCGGGTAGGCCATTTTCGGCGTCACGTGATGATACGGCGAGTAGGCGTAGAGCGCCTTGAACTGCGCGGGGTCCGAGATGGAGCCGTACTCCGTGGTGTTGAAGGCCCCGTTGGGATCGGTGGCGAAACGCACCATGTCGTAGAGACCGACGGCCGAGACAACCGCGCGCGCCAGGCCGGGATGCTGGGTGAGCACCGCGCCCATCAAGAGCCCGCCGTTCGAGCCGCCCATCAGCGCCAGCTTCCGATGCGAGGTGTAGCGGTGATCGATCAGGTATTGCGCCGCCGCGGCGAAGTCGTCGAAATCGTTCTGCTTGTGGGTGAGCATACCCTCCTGGTGCCAGCGCTCGCCATACTCCGCTCCGCCGCGGATGTTCGCGATGGCATAGATGCCGCCCGCGTCCAGCCAGACGCGATGGAAGGCGCCCAGGAAACCCGGCGTCATGCTGATGCCGAAACCGCCGTAGCCGTAAAGCAACGCCGGCGTGCCGCCATCGAGCTTCGTGCCCTTCTTCATGATGATATTGACGGGGATCTTCGTGCCGTCCTTGGAGGTCGCGAAGACGCGCGTCACTTCGGCGTCCGCATAGGAGATCGGAGAGACTACCTTGAGATCGGTTTCCTGCACCTTGCCGGTCGCCGGATTCCAGGCGTCGAAATAGACCGGCCGCAGATAGGTCATGACATTGTACAGGACCCGGCCATCATTGAGCGGCGCGATCCAGGAATTGGCCGAGATATCCGGCAGCGGCAGCTTGCCCTCCGGCTTGCCGTCGAGGCCGAACACGCGCACTTCCGTCGGGCCGCCGACGATGTCGCGCACGAACATCTTGTCGCGTGTGAAGGTGAGATCGGGCGTGTCCCCTTCGGCGCCGCCGGACATGATAGCGACGTCCGACTGCGGCACGATCACCTTCGCCGTCGCCAGCCCGCCGGCCACGGGCTTCTCCAGCTTCACGATCCTGCCGTTCGAGCTGTTCTTGCGCGAGATGCCGTAGATCGCGCCATCGGGACCGAAGGTGGCGTAGACGACATCGTCGCTGTAGGTGCCGACGCGAACCGGCGGCTTGCCCTTCTGCAGCACGTAATACGACCAGGTGTTGCCGTCGCCGCGCTGAACCATCGCCATCACAGTCGGAAGCGCGCATCGGTTGTCCAGAAAGACCTCCGAGACCTTCTCGAGGCCGTCCTTGGTGCCCAGCTCCAGCGTATCCTTCGCCGCGTCGCTGCCGAGCGCATGGAAATAAACCTGCATGTGGAAGCGCTGATCGGCCTCGAGCGTCGGCGGACCGGGATAGCGGGTGTACCAGAAGCCTTTGTCATCGGCCGCCCAAGCCAGGCTGCCGCCGGCCGTGGGATATTGTACCCGCGGAATCGGCGTCCCGATTTCCTTGCCGGTCGCCACGTCGTAGACGTGCAGCGTTCCCACTTCGCTGCCGTTCTTGGACAGCGAGACGGCAAGTTTCGTTCCGTCATGCGACGGCACGAACCAGTCGATTTCGATATGGCCGGTGGGGTCGAGCGCGTTGGGATCGACGATCGCCTTGCGGCTCTTGGGATCGGCCGCAGCGTCGAGGGTGACCAGCATCGGCTGTTGCAGCTTGGGATCGGCGTACATGGCGAAGACGCGGCTGCCATGCGCCTCAAGCCGGTAGAACGACGGCGAGGTAGCCGATATGAGTCTCTTCAATTCCTCGCGGATCGGCTTTTCGCTGGGCAGCGCGTCGAGATAGGTACGCGTGCGGGCGTTCTGCGCGGCGCTCCAGGCCCGCACCTTCGGATCGGACCAATTCTCCAGCCAGCGATAACGATCGGCGACCTTCACGCCGTGGATGACATCGACGACGTTATCCGTCGGCGTCGGCGGTGGTGCGGGTATCGTGGCGGCGAACGCCGCCGCCGTGAAGCCGAATGCGATCGCGAAATACAGGGATTTCTTCATCAGCGCTTCTCCCAGCCAGAACCGACGCCCGGAACTGTGTTCAGCGCAATTCGGATTGTCAATTCACAGTCAAGCGATGTTCACGCCGTTTCCAAACACCACTTCAGAATCGCCTTCTGCGCATGCAGGCGATTCTCGGCTTCGTCGAACACCACGGACTGCGGGCCGTCGATCACGTCGTCGGTGACTTCCTCGCCGCGATGCGCCGGCAGGCAGTGCATGAAAATCGCGTCCTTGGCGGCGCGCGACATCAGCCGCGCGTTCACCTGATAGGTCTTGAGCAGATTGTGGCGCTTGGTCGAATCCTCGTCGCCCATCGACACCCAGGCATCGGAGATTACGCATTCGACGCCGGCAACCGCCTTCTCCGGGTCTTCGCCGAATTCGACATCGCCGCCATTGGCCTTCACCCATTCGCGCAGCGCCGGACGCACCGACAATTCCGGCGGCGACGCCACGCGCAGCGAGAAGCCAAGCCGCACGGCCGCGTGCACCCAAGAGGCGCACACATTGTTGGAGTCTCCGCTCCAGGCGATCTTGCGGCCCTTGATCGGGCCCTTATGTTCTTCGAACGTCATCACGTCGGCCAGCACCTGGGTGGGATGCGAAAGTCTGGTCAAGCCGTTGATGACGGGAATGGTGGCATTCTCGGCCAGGTCCAGAACCATCTCGTGATCCAGCAGACGGATCATCACCGCATCCACATAGCGCGACAGCACCCGCGCCGTGTCGGCGATGGTCTCTTCTCGGGCGAGCTGCATTTCGCTGCCCGTCAGCATGATCGTGGTGCCGCCAAGCTGGCGCATGGCGATGTCGAAGGAAATGCGCGTGCGCGTCGAATGCTTGTCGAAGATCATCGCCAGCACGCGGCCTTC
>JAGWVX010000173.1 GCA_018970685.1 Alphaproteobacteria bacterium
CGTAGCGCTGGCCATCGAAGGAGACGCAGACCGTTCGCTGCTCGAAAATGTTCGTCTTGCCGGTTACCAGGACACGCTGTTCGTTCAATCCGGCCGCAGTCTCTTCCGCCGCTGCCGCATCGAAGGCTGTGTGGACTTCATTTTCGGAGCGGGGCGCGGCGCCTTCGACCGCTGCAATATTCTGTCGCGCTTGCGTCCGGGACAGGGTGTCCAAGGTTTTATCGCGGCGCCCGATACGGACATCAACCAACCCTACGGTCTCGTATTCCACGATTGCCGGCTGGAGAAAGAAAAAGAGGTGCCGCCGCACAGCGTGGCGCTGGGCCGGGCGTGGCGGCATACGGGCAACTTTCCGGACGGCCGATACGGCGATCCGAACAATGTCGGCGCTGCCGCTTACCTCCGTTGCTGGATGGACAATCACATCCTCCCCGAAGGTTGGGTCGGAATGGGCTATAACGGCAGAGACGGCGTTCGCGCCATCTTGATGCCCGAAGATGCGCGGCTGTTCGAATTCGAAAGCATCGGGCCAGGTGCAGGTGTGGCATCCGCGCGGCGCCGCCAACTGACGGCGGATCAGGCGTCCGGTTATACCGATCGCAACGTCTTGCAAGATTGGACGCCAACTGCGACGGATTAAATGTTGCTTCCGGGCAGGAAGGTTGCTGAATTGCGGGCCGCGTGGCCGAGGCGGGCCATAAGAACGGTGGAGAACAGGGAATGGCAAAAGACCGTATGGCTGTCCTCGCGGCGATGATGGAACAGGGCGTGATCCCCGTCTTTTATCATCCCGACGTCGAGGTCTGTACGAATGTGATCCAGGCTTGCGCCAACGGCGGAGCCAAATGCATCGAATTCACCAACCGCGGCGAGTTCGCGCCGCATGTCTTCCTCGACGTGACGCGCCATTTTGCCAAGGCCGATCCGAGCGTGATCATGGGCGTCGGTTCGGTCGTGGATGCGCCGACCGCCGGCATCTACATCGCCAACGGCGCGAAGTTCGTCGTCGGTCCGATCCTCAATGCCGACGTGGCCAAGGTCTGCAACCGCCGCAAGATCCCCTATAGCCCCGGCTGCGGGTCCGCCTCCGAAATCTCCTATGCCGAAGAACTGGGCTGCGAGATCGTCAAAATCTTTCCGGGTTCGTCCGTAGGCGGACCGGAATTCGTCAAGAACGTGCTCGGTCCGATGCCCTGGACGCGGCTGATGCCGACGGGCGGCGTCGATCCGACGGAAGAATCGCTGAGCAAGTGGTTCGGCGCCGGCATCGTCGCCGCCGGCATCGGCTCCAAGCTGATCACCGCCGATCTGCTCAAGGCCAAGGACTACAAAGGCATCGAAAACAAGGTCGCCGAAACCGTCGCTCTCATCAAAAAAATCCGCGGGAAGAAATAGTCATGGCTGACGACATTCTGAAAATCCGTCCGGCAAGCGAATGCAAGTGGGACTGCGTGTCCTTCGGCGAAGTGATGCTGCGCTTCGACCCCGGCTTCGGGCGTGTGCGCAATTCGCGCCAGTTCACGGTGTGGGAGGGCGGCGGCGAATACAATGTGGCGCGCGCCATGCGCAAATGCTGGGGCAAGCGCTCGTCGGTGGTCACCGCGCTGCCGGTCAACGATCTCGGCTGGCTGGTGGAAGATTTCATCATGCAGGGCGGCGTCGACACCTCGCATATCATCTGGCGGGAGTTCGACGGGCTCGGCCGCAACACGCGCGTCGGCCTGAACTTCACCGAGAAGGGTTTCGGCATCCGCGCCGCGCTCGGCTGTTCGGACCGCGGCAACTCCGCCGCTTCGCAGATCAAGCCGGGCGAGGTGAACTGGGACAGGTTGTTCGGCGAGGAAGGCGTGCGGTGGTTTCACACCGGCGGCATCTTCGCGGCGCTGGCACCCAACACGTCGGAAGCGGTGATCGAAGCGGTGCAGGCGGCGCACAAATACGGCACCATCGTCTCCTACGATCTCAACTACCGCGCCTCGCTGTGGAAGAGCCAAGGCGGCCAGGAAGGCGCGCGCAAGGTCAATCGCAAGATCGCCGAATATGTCGACGTCATGCTCGGCAACGAGGAAGACTTCACCGCCTGCCTCGGTTTCGAGGTGGAGGGACTCGACGAGCACATCTCCAAGATCGATCCGGCGAACTTCAAGAAGATGATCGCCCGGGCCGTGAAAGAGTTCCCGAACTTCAAGGTGGCGGCGACGACGCTGCGCAATGCCAAGACGGCAACGTTCAATGACTGGTCGGCAATCATCTATGCCGGCGGCCAGTTCTATCAGTCGATGATGCGCGAAAACCTTGAAATCTACGATCGTGTCGGCGGCGGCGACGGGTTCGCCTCGGGGCTTGCCTACGGATTCTTGCAGGGCAAGGGACCGCAGGCGGCGGTCGATTACGGCGCGGCGCACGGCGCTTTGGCGATGACCACGCCGGGCGACACGTCTATGGTCAACGTCAAGGAAGTCGAAGCCGTCATGAAGGGCAAAGGCGCGCGCGTCATCCGATAAAAAAGCGGCTGGCCGTTTTGGGGACGACCGCTCCTTGATCGGGGAGCGAAACATGAGGGAATTGTTCGTCCGGCTGCGGAGCTTCCGCGGCGTGTCGGCCGTTTTCATCGCAGCTTTGATGGCAAGTGCCGGCGCACCTGCGGGGTTTGCTGCGGCCAAACCGTCCGTGTCTGCAAGACCGCTGAAGCGTTCAAAGCACCGCCGAAAGGTGCCATGATAGCAGCCGCGCGGGCACTCCCGCGCGGAGCGCATCTGAATGGTCTTCATCATCGTACTGGGACGGCTGATGGCGGTGCTCGCATTTTGCGGCGCCGCCTATGCCGTCATGGCAGCGGTCTATGCCGGCCGCTTCGCGCGATCGCCGGCGAAAGCAGCCTCTGTCTATCCGCCGGTGACGATTCTCAAGCCGCTGCACGGCGACGAGCCGCGGCTCGAGGCGAATCTCGAATCGTTCTTCGCTCAGAACTACCCGGCGCCAGTCCAGATCGTTTTCGGCGTGCAGGACGCCGGCGATCCCGCGATCGGTGTGGCGAACCGATTGCGCGCGCGTCATCCGCATGCGGATGTGTCGCTGGTGATCGACGCGCGCCGCCACGGCGCCAACGCCAAGGTATCGAACCTTATGAATATGTATGGTGCCGCTCGCCACGACCTGCTGATCCTGAGCGATGCCGACATTGGGGTTCCGTCGGATTATCTGGCGAAGGTGACGGCGGCGCTGGAGCCCAAAGAGGCGGGCGCCGTAACCTGTCTTTATACCGGTGTGGCGGCGGGCGGCTCCGGCTCGCGCTTCACCGCTTTGGGGATCGACTATCACTTCCTGCCCAACGTCCTGACCGGACTGGCGCTTGGCCTTGCCGAACCCTGCTTCGGCTCGACCATCGCGTTGCGCCGTGCCCTGCTGGAAGAAATCGGCGGTTTCGGAGCTTTCGCCTCGTATCTGGCCGACGACTACGAAATCGGCCGCGCCGTGCGGGCAAAGGGTTACCAAGTGGCAATCCCGAATTTGGCCGTGCGCCACACCTGCAGCGAGCGCGGCATCGGCGATTGGCTGGCCCATGAGCTGCGCTGGGCGCGCACTTTGCGGGTAGTGGCGCCGTCCGGCCACGCCGGAAGCGTGATCACCTACGCCATTCCCCTAGCCCTGCTGGGGGCAATCCTTTCGGGCTTTACCTTGTTCTCGCTGGCGGCCCTTGCTACTAGCCTGGCCGCGCGGGCCGTGCTGAAATGGCGGATCGACAAGATTTTCGGCGGCGAAGGCGGACCGCTCTGGCTGCTTCCGGTCAGGGACGTGTTATCTTTCGGCGTTTTTTTGGCGTCGCTGTTCGGCGGGTCGGTGGAGTGGCAAGGCGAGCGCTTGCGTGTGAAGCAGGACGGCGCCTTGTCGAAATCATGAGGTCGGGTAATGCGTTCTTTGTTTCTTCAAGCTCCTTCTTTTGACGGCTACGACGGCGGTGCCGGCGCGCGCTATCAGATGAAGCGCGAGGTCAAATCCTTCTGGTACCCGACCTGGCTGGCGCAAGCCGCCGCGATGGTTGAGGGCTCGAAGCTGATCGACGCTCCGCCGCACGGCCTGAAGTTCGCCGACATCGTTGAGGACGTGAAGTCGCATGAGTTGATCGTCATCCACACGTCGACGCCGTCCTTCAAGTCCGACGTCAAGACGGCCGGCATGATCCGCGAGTTGAACCCCACCGCGATCATCGGCTTCATCGGCGCCAAGGTGGCGGTTGAACCAGAGGAGAGCCTCAAGGCTTGCCCGGCACTCGATTTCGTCTGCCGCAACGAATACGAATTCACCATCAAGGAAATCGCCGAAAGCCACGACTTCGCGACCATCAAAGGCATTTCCTATCGCGCCAAGGACGGCACCGTCGTCAGCAATCCGGAACGCGAAATCCTGATGGACATGGACAAGCTTCCGTCGGTGCTGCCGCTCTACAAGAAATTCCTGGACACGCAGAAATATTTCGGCGGCTATCTCAAGCACCCGTACATTTCCTATTACACGGGGCGCGGCTGCAAATCGCGCTGCACTTTCTGTCTGTGGCCGCAAACCATCGGCGGGCACAAATACCGCTACCATTCGATCGCGCGAGTCGTTGAGGATGTGAAGTACATCCAGAAGAATTTTCCCGAGGCGAAGGAAATCTTCTTCGACGACGATACGCTGACCGACAATCACGATCGCGTGGAAGAGCTTGCCAAGGAACTCGGCAAGCTCGGCGTCGTATGGTCGTGCAACGCCAAGGCGAACGTTCCGCGCAAGACGCTGGAGGCAATGAAGGCGGGCGGGTTACGGCTGCTGCTCGTCGGTTACGAATCCGGCAACCAGAAGATCCTGCACAACATCAAGAAGGGCCTCTTGGTCGACGTGGCGCGCAAGTTCGCCAAGGACTGCCACGAGCTCGGCATCATCGTGCACGGCACCTTCATCCTCGGTCTGCCGGGCGAGACCCGCGAGACCATTCAGGAAACGCTGAATTTCGCCAAGGACGTGAACCCGCGCACTCTGCAGGTGTCGCTGGCGGCGCCCTATCCGGGCACCTTCCTCTACAAACAGGCGAAGGAGAACGGCTGGTTCGCGGACGACATCGATCTGTTGACCGAGGACGGAACGCAAATCGCGCCGCTCAACTACCCGCACCTCAGCCACACCGAAATTTTCGACGCGGTGGAGGACTTCTACAAGAAGTTCTATTTCCGCCCCTCGAAGATCGCCGAAATCGTCGGCGAGATGCTGACATCGCGTGATATGCTGGTGCGCCGCCTGCGGGAGGGCGTGGAATTCTTCCAGTTCCTGCGCATGCGCGAGGACATGATCGTTTCTTGAAGCAGCTGATCGTCACTGCCGACGATTTTGGCGCCGCCCGCGAAGTCAACGACGCGGTCGAACGCGCGTATGAGGACGGCATCCTCACCGCCGCCAGCCTGATGGTGGCGGCCCCCGCCGCCGCCGATGCGGTCACTCGCGCCAAAGCGCTGTCGCTGCCCGTCGGCCTGCATCTGGTACTGGTGGAGGGACGGCCCGTGCTGCCCGCCGCCGCAATCCCCGACCTGGTGGACGCCGACGGGTTTTTCCGCACCGACATGGTGCTGGCGGGCGCCGCAATGTTCTTCTTGCCGAAAATGCGCCGCCAATTGGCCGCCGAGATCGAGGCGCAGTTCAAGGCGTTCGCCGCAACCGGTCTTCCGCTCGATCACGTCAACGCACACAAGCATTTTCATCTGCACCCCACCATCGCCGCGCTGACCCTGCGCATCGGCCGCCGCTTCGGGCTGAACGCCATGCGGGTGCCGTACGAACCAGCCGGCATGCTGCGCCAGATCGAGCCCAAGACGGGCCGCAGTATCGTGGTGGAGACCTGGGCGCGCCGCCTGCGCAAACGGTTGGCCGCCGCAGGCGTCTTTTCGCCGGACCGGGTTTTCGGGCTGGCTTGGTCGGGCGCGATGACACCCGCGCGGCTGCAAGGGCTGCTCCGTCAGCTACCTGACGGGGTGACCGAGATTTATCTTCATCCCGCGACTGCGGCCGAGTTTTCGCTGGCGGCGCCGGGCTATCAATATAAAGCCGAGTTAACTGCTCTGGTATCTCAAGAAGTTATTGATATAGCGAAGAAAAATAAGATACAGCGTGGGGCGTTCAGAGATTTTCTGCCGCCCGCCAAGAATCTTAAAGTTATCACCGCACACTAAGTGGAATCGTTCCAATCGCTACCTATCTCTTCAACTTAGGCCGCGCCTGTCCTTCTCGGTTGCGTGATGCGATAGCATCGCCGGAAAAGGGGAGGCGGCGGTCCATGTTCTTGAAGGTGCGGAGCTTTAGGAGCGACTTCCGTGACTATTTCGAATCTGGCATTTCCGGCCGAGGTGCAAGTCGGCCCTATCCACCTCGGCAGCGAGGATCACAAGGCGCTGTTCTGCCGCACGCTGCTGTCGACTTTCAATCCCTACAAGCCCGCAGTCATCGATTGGCCGAAGCTGGA
>JAGWVX010000174.1 GCA_018970685.1 Alphaproteobacteria bacterium
CCCAGCGGCGGCACGCCGGCGATGGCGTCGATATCGGTGAGCAGATCGAATACCGAACCTTGCGTCTTGACGCGGCCGTTCTCCAGCACCACGACGGTGTCGGCCAGCCGCGCCACCTCCTCCACCGCATGGCTGACATAGAGCATCGGCAGCTTGGTCTCTCGCGCCAGCTTTTCGAGATAGGGCAGTATCTCGGCGCGCCGCGCCGCATCGAGCGTCGCCAGCGGTTCGTCGAGCAGCAACATGTCGGGCGCCGCCAGCAGTGCCCGGCCCAACGCCACGCGGCTCTTCTCGCCGCCGGAAAGGTGCCGCGGCCGGCGCGCGAGCAATCCGCCGAGGCCGAGAAGATCGACGATGTGCGCGACGGTCCCCGCATCCGTTTTCGCTTGCGCACGCCGCCAGCCGAACTTGAGATTGTCTTCCACGCTCATGTGCGGAAACAGGCGCGCATCCTGGAACACCACGGCGGCGCGGCGATGCTCCGCCGGCACGAAGATCCGCGCGGCGGTATCCAGCAGTACGCGGCCGTTGACGGCGATGCGGCCTTGCTGCGGCCGCAGCAGTCCGGCGATGGCCCCGACGATCGTGCTCTTGCCGGCGCCCGAGGGCCCGAACAACGCGGTCACGCCGCGCTCCGCCGAGAACGAGGCATCCAAAGTGAAGCCGCCATAGCGGTGCCGCAGAACGACATCCAGGCTCATGACCGCGACCACCGGTTCGCCGCTTCGCCCGCCGTCATCACGATCAGCGCCAGCAGGATGGAGAGCCCGCACAGCCGCGCCGCCTCCGCCTCGCCGCCCGGCGCCTGCAGCGCCGCATAGATGGCCAGCGGCAGGGTCTGGGTTTGCCCCGGGATGTTGGAGACGAAGGTGATGATGGCGCCGAATTCTCCGAGACTGGCGGCGAAGGCGGTGATGGCGCCGCTGACGATGCCGGGCAGTGCCAGAGGCAGGGTGATGTTGATCAGCCGGTCGAAGCTGCGCGCGCCGAGCGTACGCGCGGCCTCGCCGAGGTTCGTGTCGCTGCCTTCCAGCGCCAGACGAATGGCGCGCACCTGCAGCGGAAAGGTGATCAGCGCGCTCGCCAGCGCCGCGCCCGTCCAGCTGAAGACGAAACGGATGCCCAAATGCGACTCCAGCCAGCCGCCCACCGCGCCGCGCGAGCCGAAGACGATCAGCAGCAGAAAGCCCATCGCCACTGGCGGCAGCACCAGCGGCAGATGGACGATTCCGTTGACCAGCGTCTTCCCGGCAAAGCGGACCCGCGCCAGGAACAGGGCCGCGGCGAAGGCGAACGGCAAGGCGCTGAAGATCGCCACGCTGGAGACCTGCAGGGACAGCAGCAGCGCCTGGCTTTCCGCAGGGTTCAGAATCTCGTTCATGCTCTTGAGATTATGGTGAACGCGGCAGTCCCGCCACAGGTGCGGCCGAAATCTGCGCCGCCGTCCTTGACCCGTCATCATCGCGGGCTACCGTTCGGGACATGGGCTGGGAGAGGGCAGGCTGGGCCGGTGCGGCAGCGGTGTGGTTCGCCGCGTCCTTGGCTTGCGCGCAGACGCCGGCGCTGCCGTCCGCGATCTATGTCGTCCGCGCCGATCGTTGGTCGGCGTCCGACGAGCGCGAATACGGCCGCTTCATCGCCGAGCTCGGCGAATCCGGCTGCGTCACGGTCAATGCCTGTCTGCACGATCTGCGCAACCCGTATCGCGGCAGCGACCCGCCCGGCGTGGTCTTCGAATCCGACTGCGCCGACTTCCCCTATGTGCTGCGCTTCTATTTCGCCTGGAAGCGCGGCTTGCCGTTCTCCTACGAGAGCGATGTCGAGCCGCGCGGCGCGGGCGGCGATCTGCGCTACGATTTCATAGGCAATGCGGTGGCGGGCCGCATCGACGTAAAAGGCGGCGTCAAAAGCGGCTACGAAATTCTGAACGAACTGCGCGACGCGGTGTCTTCGGCCACCTACCGCATTCAGCCCGATCTGGAGGAACCCTACGAACAGGATTTCTACTCGCCGGCAATCACGCCCAAAGCGATCCGGCCGGGCACGGTGATCTACGATCCCAACGGCCACCTCGCCATCGTCTGGCGCGTCGATCCGGACGGACGCATCCAATATATCGACGCCCATCCCGATTTCACGGTGACGCGCGGCTTCTACGATCTGCGCTTCGTGCGCGCCTACCCCGGCATGGGCGCGGGATTCAAGAACTGGCGGCCGCAGCGCCTGGTGGGCGCCGCAAGGCTTCCCGACGGCACCCTCGCCGGCGGCCATATCGTGCTCGCCGCCGACAAGGACATCCCCGATTTCTCGACCGAACAGTTCTACGGCAACGGCCCGAAGCCGGCCGACGACAAGGATTGGAGCAAAGGCGTCTTCACGCTGAACAAGGAGAAGCTGGACTATTACGACTTCGTGCGCGCCGAGATGGCGGGCGGCCGGCTCGCTTTCGATCCGCTGCGCGAAGTGGCGGACATGGTGGATTCGAATTGTTCCGACCTGCATTACCGCGTGCTGGCGGTGGACCTCGCCATCCAGGCCGGCCTCAACAGGCTGCCCGAGCCCGACCGGCTGCCGCCCAACATCTACGGCACCGAAGGCGACTGGGAGACATATTCCACGCCCTCGCGCGACGCACGGTTGAAGACGGCGTTCAAAGAGCTGCGCGATACCGTGGCGCGGTTCATGGGCATGTACCGGCGCCACGACAAGAAGCTCTCCTATCGCGGCAAGGATCTCGCCGCGGACATGCTGGCGGTCTATGAGCGGCACGCCGCGCGCTGCCGCATCACCTATACGCGCAGCGACGGTTCGAAGGTCGCGCTGGGCTACGAGCAGCTGCGCCGGCGGCTGTTCGACCTGTCCTTCGATCCCTACCAGTGCGCGGAGCGGCGTTGGGGGGCGATCTCGGGCGAGGAATTCGCCCCCTGTCCGGACAACACCTTGAAAACGGCGTGGTACGAAGCCGAGCGCAATCTGCGCAACCAGATCGACCGCACCTATGAGGTGCCGATGGATTTCACGCTGGCGGAACTCAAGACGCCCGGACCCGGCAAGGGCGTGCCTTATCCGCCCGACACCGACGTCATCGCCTATTTGACGGCACAGATTCACCCTGCGCAGACCGGCGCAGCGAGCGGTTTTTAACGTCTTGCCGTTCGGTGTCGGCGCCGGGACGGTCGGCCGCCGCCGTCAGACCGTCCGCCAATAGACGGCGAAGCGGTCCCAGCTTTGATTGAGCGGCTTCAGCACGATGTCCGCGGTCTGGCCGACGGTCGTATAGGTGAGCCGGGCGCCGGGGACGGGCTTGACGATGCTTTCCAGCGGTTTGCCGCCGGTCGCCAGCTTCGGCACGTCGATCGGGAACTTGTCGAGCGCCGGGCCTTGCTCGTGCTGCACCGTCTCGGGAAGGCCGCCTTTGGGAAATTGCCCGGCCAGGACGATCGGCCCATACAGCAGAGCCTGCACATTCGCGACGTCGGTGAAACCCTCGGAATGCAGGCGCATCGGCATGTCGAGTTCGATGCGGTCGCCTCTGCGCCATTCGCGCGCGATCTGCAGATAGCTGCCGGGATCGGCGACGGCTTCGAGCGGCCGGCCGTTGACGGAAACCTGCGCGCCATGCGTCCAGCCGGGTATGCGCAGATGTATCGGCCATTTCCCGCCCGGAGCCGCGCGTACGACCAGCGTCGTCTTGGCCTCGTCGGGGAATTTGGTGTGCTGTTCGAGCCGAATCGCGCGCTCCGGCCAGTCCAGCGTGGAGGCGATATAGAGGTTCACATACACGCCGCTGCCGTCGTGGTAGTAGATCGTGTCGGCCAGCTTGGCGAATTCCTCGACGCCCGTGCCGTTGCAGCACCAGAAGCTTGCATCGTCGGTCGACGGACTTTTCCAGGCGCCGGGCGCCATCGACAGGAAATAGATCGTGTTGCCGGTCTGCGGCTCGATGGCGCCGAGGCGGTGGTTGAAGAGATTGCGTTCGTAATAGGCGATGTATTTCTCGTCGGGCGCCCAGCCGAACAAATGGCGCGTCAGTTTCATCATGTTGTAGGCGCAGCAGCATTCCTGGTGATCGACGCCCATGCTCCATTCGGCGCCCAATCGATAGGGTTCGGTCAGCCAGTGCTCGCGGTTGCTCGAGCCGCCCGTCGTGTAGGTGCGGGCGGACGATACGGTTTCCCAGAAGAAATTCGCGATTTCGCGATACTTGTTTTCGCCGGTGAGGTTGTAGCGCTGCACCGCGCCGATGACCTGCGGCACATGGGTGTTCATGTGCAGGCCCTTCAGCTGATCCTTGCGGGTGGACAGCGGGTCGAAGAAGACCGCCTTGTTGAAGCGGTCGCCGACACCGACCCATCGCCGGTCGTCGGTCGCCGCGGCGAGATTGTACAGCACCTCGTTCATGCCGCCGTATTCGGTGGTGAGGATGTCCTGCATGTGCTCGGGCGTGCGCGCCGCCGTCCAGGCGTCGGTCCATGTCGCCATGCCGATCAGTACGTCGAGAGCCGCGCGGTTTCCCGTCAGCCGGTACATGTCGAGAAGGCCGGCCATGATCTTGTGGAGGGTGTAGAACGGCGCCCACACGTTCTCGCGCTTATCGAGGCGATCGAAGAACGTCAGCGGAAAGGCGCTGAGATAGCCGCCGGCAGCGAGCTTCTTCTGACATTGGCCGAGCGCCCCCACGATATAATCGGCGCGTTCCTTGATCTCGGAATCGCCGGTGGCGGAATAGAGCAGCGCGCTGGCGGACAGGTAATGTCCGGTGAAATGCCCGCGCAATTCGCAATCCGGCGCTTCCCAGCCGCTCAGGGGCTGCGCATTGCTCGGCAGGTCGGCGTTGAGACGAAAAGTGTGCAGCAGGCGATCCGGCGAAAGCCGCTTCATGAAAGCCATGTCCCAGCGCAGCGCGTCCCTGAAGGGACCGTCGTTGAGCGTCACCTGCGGCAGGGCGAAGGCGCGCACCGGCCCCGGCATTTCGGCGGTGACGGCGTCGGGCGTTGCCGCGGGCCGGCGCGTGGGGGGCGCGGCGGCAGGCGCCGCCTGTGCGCCCGTCATGAATATCGGCGCCGAGGCGGCCGCCAAGGTGAAGCCGCGGCGGCTGATTTTTCCGGCGAATTCCTGGGTCATCTTTTTCTCCCCATGCGTCCCGATCCGGGGCCGCTTATTAACTCAGACAAATAATATACGAGATGGATCGGTGTGACAATCCATTCTTCCGGCGAAGGCCGCGATACCGCGCCGCCGCTTCCGGGGCGGCATTCGGCCCTATTCATCGAAGGAGACAAGGCACAAAAGAAAAGACCCTCCCCGCGAAGGGAGGGTCTTCCTGGAGGTCTCTTCCGGACGACGGCTAGTGGGCGCGGACGTAGAGCGACCAGAGCTGCGCCGTCATCTTGTCGTTCGCCGACCCGTCGGATTTGGCGAAGGCCTTCAGCGCCCCCGCCTTGTTGCCGGCGCCGTATTCGGCCTGGCCCAGACGGAGCTGCGCGTTGTCGGGATCCGTCAGCTTGCCCTTGGCGATGCCCGCCTCGACGGCTTCCACGGCGTCCTTGTAACGGCCCATGCCCCAATAATCTTCGCCCAGCTTGACGAGCAGATCGCCGTTCTTCGCCGCCTTCGCCGCCGCGATGGTGCGCGGCAGGTTGTTGAGGTTGCTGGCATAGGTGCTCTTGGCGAGGCTCAGCAGCTTCACGGCGCGGTCGCCCGACAGCACTTTGCTTTCCAGGCCCTTCTGAACCACGGCCTGCGCTTCGGCCGCGAAGCCGAACTGCAGCGCGAACTGGGCCAGAACGAAATAGTCGTCGGCGCCGAGCATCGAACCGGTCATGTACTTGATGCGGTAGATGTCGAGCGTCTGATGGTCCGACAGGCCCTTGGCGCTTTCCGCCAGCTTGAGCAGCTGGTTCCAGTATTGCGGCTTGCCGGTCGAGCTCACGAGCTGCATCAGCGCGTCGCGCATCATGGCGTCGTCATGGGTCTCGTAGGCGCAACGGGCCTGCAGCTCGAGCATATCCGAGCCGAGATTGGCGTGGTCCGCGGCATAGCGGACGCAGCCCGCGTAGTCGCCGCCGCGGTAATAGGCCTGTGCGATGACCACCATATTGGCGCTGTTCAGCGCACCGTATTTGCGCAGCAGGTCGGCGTCGTTGATGGCGTCGCGGAAGCGGCCGGAACGATAATCGTTGTCGAACTTCGCCTGGGCGCTGATGGCGTTGTCGACGCCGACCGTGCCGCCCGACTTGACCGAGATGTAATCGTGCATCTGCTCGACGATCTTGCGTTCTTCGGCGGAGAGCCCGCCGACGGCGGCGGCCTGATTCACGTATTGCATCGCCTGTTTGTAGTTGCCGGCGGCGGCGGCGGCCTGTGCGGCCTGAAGCGGCTTGCCGACGGCCGCGCGCACGGCGGCCTCCGCCGGCGTGACCGTCAAAGCACCGGCAGCGGCGGCTGCGGCGGTGCCCAGAGCAAGCGCCATGGCGACGGCGCGCA
>JAGWVX010000175.1 GCA_018970685.1 Alphaproteobacteria bacterium
TGGCGCAAATTCACCCGCAGCGACGAGGGCCGCGATCCGGCGCATTGGAAACAGTTCGCCGAACTGGGCCTGCTCGCCGCGCTTTTGCCGGAAGCTTGTGGCGGGCTAGGCGGCGACGCCATCGACGCGGCGATCGTCATGGAGGAATTCGGCAAGGCGCTGGTGGTCGAGCCGTACGTCCCTACCGTGATCGTCGCCGGCGGATTGATCGCGCGGGCCGGCACGGAAGCGCAGAAGCAGGAGTGGCTGAACAAGATCGCGGCGGGCGGAACGACGATCGCCTTCGCTTTCGCCGAGCAGGGCGGCCGCTACAATCTCGCCGATCTGCAGACCGCGGCGAAGAAGCTGGGCTCGTCTTACGTGCTGAACGGCCGGAAGGCGGTGGTGCTCGCCGGGCCCTGGGCCGATACGCTGCTGGTGACGGCGCGCACCGCCGGCGGCCGGCGCGACGAGAACGGCGTCGGCCTCTTCCTGATCGACAAACAGGCGAAGGGCGTCGCCGCCCGCGATTACCCCACCGTTGACGGCGCGCGCGCCTCCGAGATCGCCTTCGAGAACGCCGAAGTCCCCGCCGAGCGTCTGATCGGTCCGGCGGATGGCGGCTTTGCGCTGATCGACCGGGCCGTCGACGAAGCCGTCGCCGCGCATTGCGCCGAGGCGGTGGGCTGCATGAAGGCGCTGCTCGCCGCCACGGTCGAATATTCCAAGACGCGCAAGCAGTTCGGCCAGCCTATCGGCAAGTTCCAGGTGCTGCAGCACCGCATGTCCGACATGTTCGTGCATGTCGAGCAGTCGGTGTCCATCGTGCTGATGGCGGCGCTGAAACTCGGCGGCCCGGAGCGGCGCCGAGCCGTTTCCGCCGCCAAGGTCCAGATCGGCAAGTCGGGCCGCTTCGTCGGCCAACAGGCGATTCAGATTCACGGCGGCATGGGCATGACCGACGAACTCAGCGTCGGCCATTACTTCAAGCGCCTGGCGATGCTCGACACGCTCTACGGCAATGTCGACCATCACCTGAAGCGGTACATCGCGTCCTAGGCGTGCGCCCCGGCCGCGCTATAATGCCGGCATGCACCAGACATTGAAGTGCCATCCGGATACGCGCTGCGATGCGGTCACGCGCGTCGAGGTCGAGGCGTCGCGGCCGCGTCTTGGCCGTCTCGCACTGCGCTACATCGTAAGCGGCGAGATCGCCGGTCTGCGCCTTCCGCGCATCGCCGAGCCAACGCGCACCGACGGGCTGTGGAAGCACGCGTGTTTCGAGGCATTCCTCCGGTCCACGACCGGCGGCGCCTATGACGAATTCAATTTCTCGCCTTCGACGCAATGGGCCGCCTACCGCTTCGAGGCCTATCGCAGCGGGGTGCGTGCCGCCGAGATCGCGGCGCCGCACATCGCCGTGCAGTCGGACGCCGCGACCTTCGAACTGCAGGTCTTGCTGGAACTGCCGGGCGACGCGGCGTGGCGCCTCGGCCTCTCGGCGGTGATCGAGGAAACGAGCGGCCGCCTCTCTTATTGGGCGCTCAAGCACCCGCCGGGCAAGCCGGATTTCCATCATTCCGATTGCTTTGCGTTGGAACTTCCCGCACCGTCGCGGCCATGAAATTCGGCATAGACCGCCTGCTGGCCGAGCCTCAGCTGCGCGCGCCGCTCCACGGCAAGCGCGTTGCCTTGCTGGCGCATCCCGCTTCGGTGACGCGGCACCTGACGCATTCGCTCGACGCCTTGGCCGCGTCCGGCGACGTCAAACTCGCCGCAGCCTTCGGGCCGCAGCACGGGCTGCGCGGCGACAAGCAGGACAACATGGTGGAGTCGCCCGATTTCGCCGATCCCGTCCACCGCATCCCGGTGTTCAGTCTTTACGGCGAGGTGCGCCGCCCGACCGGCGCGATGATGGATGCTTTCGACGTGCTCCTCGTCGATCTGCAGGACCTCGGCTGCCGCATCTATACCTTCGTCACCACGCTGCTCTATGTGCTGGAGGCGGCGGCGAAGCATCGTAAAGAAGTGTGGGTGCTCGACCGCCCCAATCCCGTGGGCCGTCCGGTCGAAGGTCTCAAACTCCGCACGGGCTGGGAGAGTTTCGTCGGCGCCGGCCCGCTACCGATGCGCCACGGCCTCACCCTCGGCGAATTGGGCTCCTGGTTCGTCGCCGCGCACAAGCTCGATGTTGATTATCGCGTCATTGAAATGGAAGGCTGGCAGCCCGAGGTCGCGCCCGGTTTCGGCTGGCCGCTCGGCGCGCGCGATTGGATCAATCCCAGTCCCAATGCGCCGAACCTTTGGATGGCGCGCGCCTATGCCGGCACGGTGATGCTGGAGGGCACGACGCTGTCGGAAGGCCGCGGCACCACGCGTCCGCTGGAACTGTTCGGCGCTCCCGATCTCGATGCGCGCCGGCTCGTCGCCGAGATGCACACGCTGGCGCCGCATTGGCTGCACGGCTGCCGGTTGCGCGACTGCTGGTTCGAGCCGACCTTCCACAAACACGCGGGGCATCTCTGCGCCGGCGTGCAGATTCACAGCGAAGGTCCCGCTTACGACCATGCGGCGTTCAAGCCCTGGCGGCTGCAGGCGTTGGCCTTCAAGGCGATTCGCCGCCTGGCGCCCGCCTATCCGCTGTGGCGCGATTTCGCTTACGAATACGAGCACGGCAAGCTCGCCATCGACGTCATCAACGGCTCGCCCTTGCTGCGCGAATGGGTGGACGATGCCGCCGCCGCGCCCGCCGATCTCGAGGCGCTCGCTGCGCCCGACGAACAGGCCTGGCTGACCGAGCGCCGGACACACCTGCGCTACTGAACCTTCCGCGCTGAATTCCGTCGGCTTCTTGCCGTGCCATTGCGAACCGCGCGCCGTCGTCCCCGGCAGACCTCGCGTGCCCTTCGAGGCGACGGTCCTCGGCGTAGGAACGGGGCCCGAGCGGATAAGGCGGCGCAATCTCGCCAGATCGCGCGCCGAAAGCTATGATCTCCCCGCAAACCGCAGGCCGCCGGACCCATGCTCTATTTCATTGCGATTTTCTGCGCGCCGCTCGCGCTGCTCCTGATCGGAAAGCCGTTCCAGGCGCTGGCGAACCTGATCCTCTATATCCTATCGATCGTCTTCTGGGTGACGATCGTCTTTCACGGCATCGGCCTGGCGCTATGGGCCGTCGGCCTGCTCCATGCCGTCTTGGTGATCAACAACCACAAAGCGGACAAGCGCGTGAAGCATCTGCTGATGGCGATGCACGCGCGGCGGGGGCCGGAAGCATGAAACACACCGATCGGTGGCCGGTCCTCGGCTGGCGCGTCTACGGCCTGGGCGTGGTGGCGCTGGGCGCGCTCTGTCTGGCGTGGGGGACCTCCGATCCGGGGCAGCCCGTGCCCAAGGATTTTCCCGACCGCGCCGTCCTGGCCTACGCCGCCGGCGCGTTCATGCTCGTCGCCGGTGCGGCCGTCGCGTGGCGCCGCCGGACCGCCACCTGGGGCGCGGCGGCGCTCGCCGCCTATTACGTGCTCGTTGTCGTCATCCTGATGAACGGCCGCGCGGCGCTCGCCCATTACGCGGTGTACGGCACCTACGAAGGCCTTGCCGAGCAGCTCGCCATTGCGGCGGGCGGGCTGATCGTCTACGCCGCCGGTGCCGGAATCGATGCGGCCCTGGCCGCGCGCCTCACGCGCCTGGGCCGGGTGGCCTTCGGGATTTGTGCACTGATCTTCGGCGGCGCGCATTTTGTCTATATGAACTTGACCGCGCCGCTGGTTCCCAAATGGCTGCCGCCGTCGCAGGAGTTCTGGGCTTATGCCACCGGGCTCGGCCATATCGCGGCGGGTCTTGCGATCCTGACGGGCGTGCGGGCCCGCCTCGCCGCGATTCTGCTGACCGCCATGTACGCGTCCTTCACCCTGCTGGTGCACGGGCCGATGCTTCTGGCCGATCCTTCCAGCCATTGGATCTGGTCCGAGAACGCCGTGAACCTAGCGCTGATCGGCGCCGCCTGGGTGGTGGCGGATTCGCTGGCGCCGCGGAGTCGCTAGGCACGCCGCCTGATTCGTCCCCCCGCCAAAACCGCCTTGGCCCGCACCCAATCGAGGCCGGCTTCGTTTCTCCCGCAACCTCACTTCCGCGTAACGGCCGCTCAAGTTATTCTGAAGAACCTGGCGCGGAGATTTTGCAGCATGGCGAAGCTCGTCTTTGGCATGAACCAGTCTTTGGACGGTTATGTCGATCACATGGCGTTTGCGCCGAGCCCCGCGCTCTTCCGTCATTTCATCGAGCAGGTGCGCAACCAGGCGGGCAGCGTCTACGGCCGCGGCCTGTACGAGGTGATGCGCTATTGGGACGACGAGCATCCCGAATGGGACGCGGAGGAACGCGACTTCGCGGCGGCGTGGCGCAGCCTGCCGAAATGGGTTGTGTCGCGCTCGTTGCAGTCGGTCGGCCCCAACGCCACGCTTGTCGCGGACGGCCTTGCGGCGGCGATGCGCGCGCTGAAGGCGGAGCGTGTCGGGGAGATCGACGTCGGCGGACCGGCGCTGGCGCGCTGCCTGGGCGACCTTGGCCTCATCGACGAGTATCGGATCTATCTTCACCCCGTCGTGCTCGGCGGCGGCAAGCCGTTCTTCGCCGGCCCCCGGCCGCCGCTCCGCCTCGTCGCCGGCGATCGCATCAGCGAGGACGTGATCAGGCTGACCTACGTTCCGGCTTGATCGCGCGACAGGCCCGCGCCGCCGAAGGTGACCCGCGGCGCCGGTTTGTTGTCGTCTCCGGCGCACATCACGCGCATTGCGCGCGGCGTAAGGAACGGGGACCCAGGTAGCTAAAGCAGCGCGAACCAAGGCCCGCTGGTCCCCGGCATGTGAACAATTTGCTGTATTCTGTTCACCGATTGGAGCGACTCGCTCCACTCCGAAACTAAGCGAGGCTTCGTAAGAGCTTGAACGACAAAGTATTATTCCAAGGAGCCGGTTATACGATTATCCGGACGTACAAGGCTGAGACCTTAGTTCCGTACTTTGAAGCCGAGCGAGAAGACGGCAACATGAATTACGGTTGGTTCGATGTTCGCGGGCGTCCTGAACACGTCTTGGACATTCCTGAAGCACGAAAGAATAAGGGGCTCGCCAATCTACTGAGGGTTATCGCCCAACCTTGCTCGAAGCTAATGTCAAGCGCGTGCGAATGCGGATTATTCGATAACGGCGCGTCGTCAACTGGGAAGCGCTGGACGGCCGGAGGTTTTGTCACTGGTATGTTCTTGGACGCACAGAAGAATGTAGAGTCGGAGAGCTTGGTTGAATTAGCACGATACATTTTAGGTGGAATAGAACCGACTGTGGATCACCACATCAGCTATGAAATGTTTATTGAACCGCTGAAAGGATTTTTTGGCCGACTTGATTGCCACGCACTGACAATAAAACCCTTCGGACATGGCGAAAGCGAAACACTTGCATGGGCGGCCTTCGAACATGCGTCGAATGCAGTAGCTAACTCTATTCAACGCGGGCGCCCTGAGGCTGATCGGATAACTTTGTTGGACGATGGCAATTGTTAGGACTGGACATGCTGTCAATCCTAGAGGAAATGGCAGACCTTTTTGCTAGGCACAAACTTGTGCCTTTCTTCGGGGCAGGTATTTCTCGCGCCCAGCTCGGAGTCGATGCCGGATCACTTGCAAATGAACTGGCGGCCGAGATTGGTATATCGCCAGCGCCGTTGCTTGCGGAGGTTTCTGATCTATATGCGGAACGAAAAGGCGAGGATTCCTTTATAAATTACATGCGTAGAAAACTTGTGATCGACGCCATCGAAGACGATAAGGTGATGGCACATATTTTGTTGATAAGCCTGAACCAAAATACTCTCTACACAACAAATCAGGATAACGTGTTTGAGCTAACAGCAAAAAAATACGGGCGTTCATATAAGCGTGTAGTAACCCTCGATGACCTTAGTGAAGTCGAGCCAGGCGAGCGGCATCTAATAAAATTTCACGGCGACTTGGATGTCCCAGATTCATTAGTTTTTGGCGCAAAATCATATCGACGACGAATGAGCATCGAAAGTCATCCACTCGACATTCGACTGCGTTCCGATCTGCTTGGAAAGCGCCTTTTGTTCCTGGGCTACAGTTTCAAGGATGAGAACGTCGTCAAACTCATCGAAATGACTAAACAAGCTTTCAAAGAGAATCTGCCTCCATCATATCTGATGGCTTACGAATATGATGCCTCAATGTCGCGACTGGAGGATGAGTTTGGGATTCGTGTAGTCGATCCCAAAAGACTCTTCCCCGACGTATCGTCGAGTGCAGACGCATTTGAGCGTTGCCTCAAGGAACTGTGCGACCTGACACTTAATCTCCAAGCAAAAAAAGGGTTGGACGATCTGTTCACGAAAAATACCATCAATGCAAAGGTTGTTACCAAATATGAAGTCAATGCCGTTAAGCGCGCGATTGAGACTGAGCCTT
>JAGWVX010000176.1 GCA_018970685.1 Alphaproteobacteria bacterium
GACAGACGGTTGGGATCGCCAACGTCCCGCCAATGCACGCCCGGCGCCTCGGCCATCAGGAAACGGACGCCGGCAAGCGTCAAACGGATCGCGAAGTCGGTATCTTCCGCAGCCGCCAAATCCTCGTGAAAGCGGATCGCCTTCGCCTGCTCGCGGTCCACGACCATGGTGCTGGTGGGCACGAAACCGCGATCGCAAAGAAGATATGTCGCCATGTCTTCGCCTTCGCCGACGGCGCGCGGCGGTTTGAGAAAACTACGCCCCTCGCCGCGGTCGACCACGATGCGCGCATAACCGGCGACACCGGACCTGCCCTCGAGAAGCCGGCGCATGGCCGAGAGGTGGTGCGGCAGGAATTCGTCGTCGGAATCCAGAAAGGCGACGAAGCGTCCGCGCGCCTTGTCGATGCCGGTGTTGCGCGCCGCGCCGCCGCCGCCGTTATCCCGGCGGATAAAAACGATGCGCGGGTCGCCGATCGATTCTACGGTGCGTTCGGGATGATCGGTGGAACCGTCGTCGACCACCACGATCTCGAAATCCTGTTCCGTCTGGGCCCGCACGGACCGCAAGGCGCCGCCAAGAACCGCGGCGCGGTTGTAAACGGGAATAACGACCGAGAAGAACGGCGTCACGGCAGCTCACCGCGCCGTTCCAAATTGTAAAGCATGGCCAACACCAGCAGGAACCCGACCCAGGTGACGCCGTCGCCTTCGAGAAAATCGGACTCCATGAAGTTGTGCAGCACGAGGAAGGCGAACAGGGCGAAGAGCAACGCCTTCATGTCGATATCGCCGCCGCGGCTCCAGAAGGAAATCAACGGCGCCGCGATCAGGCCGGCCATCGCCAGAACGAAACCGATAGCGCCGACGGTCACCAGCAGCTGCAGGTACCCGTTGTGGCCGTGGCTTACGGCGCTGACCCAGTCGTTGCCGACATAATTGTGCAACGGAGACAGACCGCCGGTATCGGCAAAGGTTCCGAAACCGGCGCCAAAAAGTGGGTGATCGCGGATGAACGCTATTTCCGCCTGCCAGATCGCGGTGCGCCCTGTGAGATCGTTGGGATCTTCCAGAAAGCGCGCAATCGCCCCCTGATCGGCGATCAGGATCGCCGCGACCGCGATAGCAAGGGCCAAACCGGCAACCACGACAATGGTGCGATCCAAGTCCTTCTTCCACGCCCACCGGTAGACCGCGCCTATGGCGAGCGCGATCACCACCAAGCCGAGCGACGATTTCGAGCGGGTCATCACCGTGAAAGCGAGCGCTGCCGCGACGATCGCCCAATCGCGCAATCTGCGATAAAGGCCCGGCGACAGATGCGGCGTGTACAGGAATATGATGGCGGTCATCGCCGTGACGGCGCCGGCGATGTTCTTGTGGTCATAGAGCCCGCGCCAATCGCCCACAAGACCGGGATCGGCCTCGCCCGGAAGATGTCTGGCTTGCGGAATGAGCGGGATGGAAACGAAATTGACGATCAGGACACCGACCAGCACCCAGCGCCAAAGGACAAGGCTGCGCTCCGTGCCGACGGTGTCCACACTCAGCATGATTGAAACGACAAGAACGACGGCGAGGCCGGCGCGGCGGACGGCGACGCCGGGCTCGCCAGCCCAGCTGGTGCTCGCCAGGCACCACGCCAAAAGCAGCAGCATCAGGACCGGCACCGACGAAAAGGCCGCCAATCCCCGATGGCGGAAAGCGCCGACGACGATGGCGGCGAACACCGCCAGGTAGCAGATCTGACGCATCAGATCGCCGGCGCCGGTGATGTTCAGGCCGCTATTGAGGGGATTGAGCGTGGGCGGCGCGACGGCGAAGGGCGTCAGGCCCACAAACGCCAGCAACAGGAATGCCAGGAAAGCAGCCTCGTCGATCCACGCCGGCGAATGCGCGCGGATCACAATGTCGGCTAGACCATCATTCGCCATGCGTTACGGCATACTCGTTGTAATGCCGGCCAAGGAGCGCCGTGATCTTTCCGGCATTCCGGAAAAGCCTGCGCAGCGCGTCGATAGCGCGATTCGGAACCGCCGCAAGGATGACGAACAAGACCGGCGACAACAAGAGCGCCAGCGCGATCTTGCCGTATTCCCGAACGCGGGCGCCAAGCTTCGGCCGATGTTTGAGAAAAATGCGCATGTCCGTGTTGCCGATGCTGTAAGCGCGTTCGAGCGTCCATTTCAGGCTGGTGCGGGAGGCCGGTACGACGGTGTGCGCCGCGGCCTCGTCGGCCCAGGCAAAGCGCTTGCCGGCAGCCGCCAACCGCTCGAAGAAATCGCGGTCCTCGCCACCGGTCAGTCCGAAGGTCGGGTCGAACCAAGGCCGCGTCAGATCTTCCAGACAGCTGCGCGTCAAAAAGATGTTCCCCGCACCTTCCAACATGCGCACCGGTCCCGTCGGGCGGCGGATCGAGGTCATCCCGTCGAACCCGATCGCCCAGGACGGCGTCGCGGATTCGAACTCGAACAAAATCGACCCTTGCAGCGCATCGGCCGCAGTCTGCGCCTGCACCCGGAGGAACTGAATGAGCCATTGCGGCGACGGCCACTCGTCGTCGTCGAGCATCGCCACGAATTTCGCGCTGCCATAGCTCAGCGCCCGTTCAGCCAGCACGTTGCGCACCTGCGCGATGCCGCGCTCCGGCGCAATCACCGGATCCAGCGGCCAGCGATAACCTTTTTCCCGGCGTTCGACGCACAGATCGTACCCCTGGTGACGTTCGGAGTCGTTATCGGCGACCACGACGACCAAACGGGCGTCCGTCTCGATCTTCTCCATGGCGTCGAGCAACCGCGCCAAGCTGTGCGGACGGCGGAACGTCGGGATGGCGACGACGATCTCAGGCATGCTGCTTTCTCCACGCCCGCGCCAGCGGGAAAATGGCCACCATGATCGCGACCTCGCCGGCGAAGACGCCGCCGAGAGAGGCGATCGGACCAAGCGTGCACAGCAGGGCGAACGTCGCGATCAAGGACGTCACGCTCGACCAGGCGCTGACGCGCGCGAGCGCCGAATAGCTTCCCGTCGCTTGAAGGAACACGGCCGCCGGCGTACGGACGACACGAGCCGCCGTGATTGCGATCCACAGAGCCAAGACGACCCGGACGTCGGTTTCGTCATAGCCTTTCTTCAGGAAGAGGTGCGGAAACCAAGTCACGAGCGCGATCGACAAAACGATGGTACCGATCAAGACTAAGCCGGATGCCATTCTAAATTCGTTAACCACCCGAAGGGTGCCCTTGATATCTCCGCGGGCGAGATGACGGGTCATCACCGGCTGGTCGATGTCGGGTAGAGCCGACAGCACCAGGGAGGCCGGCCGCATGAAGAGCGCGCCCAACGCCAGGAGGCCGAACGCCTTGGGACCGGAGATGAAAGTCACGAAATAGGCGTGCGCATTGACGGTTAATTCCGTCAACACCACGCCCAGCAGCGACCACCGCGTTACGTCCTGCCATATCGGCAGATAGCGCCGCAGACTCCGTGCTTTCGTCGCAGCCGCTATTTCACGGGCATAGGTCCGACCGAAGGGTAGGAAACTGGCGGTTACCGACAGTACGAAGACCAGCGCCGCGTTGAACGTCGTCAGGTGACCGAAGACGGCGAAGCTCGTCAAACCGGCGACGAGCGCGGCACCGTAGGTGATATCCGAGGCGGCCACCCGTTTGAGCCGGGCGCGAACATTGGAGAGGCTGCGCGCGAAACCGCGCAAGGTCGCCCCCGTTCCGTACAAACCGAACAACGCTGCGATGCCCGCCCCGGCGTGCGTCGAGAACATGAGGGCCGCCACCACGCAGCCCGCCATGGCCGAGATGATCAGGCTTGCCTTGTGCAGCGTGCCGATTTCCTCGGCAGCCGTCGCTTCGTCCTTGCCGCGTGTCAGAGCGGCGGGCGCGCCCAGCAATGCGCTCGACATGCTCAGACAAAACGGCACGACGATCAACAGAAACGAGAATTGGCCGAACTCGTCCGCCCGCAGCATGCGAAGAAAAATCAGCGATGCGATGAAGTGCGCCGCGGAGACGGCGATCGGACCGATCACGGACAAGCTGTAACGATAGCCGGTGCGCAGCAGCGATTGCAGACGGATCCAATCGCCTTCCCGGAGGAAAGGTAGTGCCTGTTGCGCGCCGGCGAGCATGGCTACCTCGACGGCCGAGAGGCGCCGGACTGAACGCCGCCGGTGCTCAACAACAACATGGCCACCGCAATCGGATTGGTGACCAGATACCGCCAGAACAGCCGCTTGGGCTCGCGCCACAGCCGGTATAGCCATTCGAAACCGGCCTTCTGCATCCATTGCGGCGCACGCGCATAGTCGCCGGCCGCAAAATTGAAACAGCCGCCGCAGGTCACGATCCAACCGACCCTTAGCCTCGCCTTGTTGCGCAAGCAGAATTCGTATTCCAGGGGAACGCCGAGCCCTACCCAAAGCACGTCGGCGCCGGAGCGGTTGATCTCGTCGCAGATCTGCGCCTCTTCTTCGACGGAGAAATAGCCGTTGCGCCGTCCCGCGATTTCGACGCCGGGATAAGCCGTGTTCAGGTTCTCGGCGCAGCGTGCGTTGACGGCTTCTGTCGAGCCGAGAAGGAAGAACTTCAGGCCGTGCCGAGCGGCGGCGGCGGCGGCATCAAAGATGAAATCCGTGGTGGCGCTGCGCTCGGGGACAGGCGTGCCGGTTAGCAGGCGCGAGGCGAAAACCACCGGCGTGCCGTCGGCGTGGATCAGATCGGCCTGCGCCAGCTGCCGGCGGAATTCGGCATTCACCGCCGCCAACGCGATGGCGTGTCCATTCGATGCGAAGACGAGCCTGGGCGGGCGCCGACCGCCACGGGCCGCGAGACAATCGCCAACCATCAGACCGCCGAGTTGACGCCGCGACACGCAGGCTGTGCGCAAACCGCCGACGATGACGCGCTCGTAAACCCGTGCGCCGGAGCGGCGTTCGACCGCGCGCGGCGTGGAAGTATCCATCGTCCGGAGAACCCGCGCGCGCATCAGTAAGCGTTCCTGCGGCGGAAAACTTCCAGCGGGGTGCGGAAGAGGATTTTCAGGTCGAGCGCCAAACAGGCGTGATTGGCGTACCATGCGTCGAAATCGACGCGCCGGGACATGATCTCGACGGTCGGCGTGGCGCCACGCAATCCGTGAATCTGCGCCCAACCGGTGATACCCGGCTTGACGTCCTGCCGGCGTTTGTAGTTTGCGATCAGGCGGGCGTAGTGCGTGTCGTGGACCAGCGCATGCGGACGCGGACCGACCAGCGACATTTCGCCGTTGATGACGTTGAGAAGCTGCGGCAACTCGTCGAGACTGAGCATGCGGAGCCAGCGGCCGATCCGCGTTGTCCGCGCGTCGTCGCGCCGAGCCTGGACGACGATCTCCCCATCTTCCTGCACGCGCATCGTGCGTAATTTCAGGATATCGAACGGACGCCCCCGGTAGCCGAGACGTTTTTGGCGGAACAGCGCGGGGCCAGCCGAATCCATCCGGATCAAGAGTGCAAGCAGCGCCAACAGCGGTGCAACCAGGACGAACGCCGGCACCGCTACGAAAAGGTCGAGCACACGCTTGGACGACGCGATCGCCCAATTCGTGTTGCGGTTGGCAGGATCAAAGCGTACGGCGCCTTCCGGCGGCAGAAAATCGAACGGCGCGGGCAGCGCATTCAACCTGCGCCGGACGGTCAGCGGATCCGCCAATGTGTCCGCGAATTGTTCGTGAATGCTCACACAAGGCCCCGGGGCAAAGCTTCCGAGGCAGGCGCTGCATCACATGCGCCAGCAAAAGCCGAAGAAAACGTGCCAGATCGCGACGCAAGATGGGGCTGCAACCGCCGTCAGAAGACATTCGCGCGTGTCGGCGATCCAAAACGGCACGGCGCTTGGTTAACCCGCCATCCGCATCTGCCGCTCCGCGAAGCGCGGACTGGCCGCGCGGCAACCTCACGTCGAAACCCGCCTTACAGCGTCTTGGGTAGCCGCACGAGGCCATCGACTTCGTGGCGATTTGTCCGAATCTTTGGGTCGTCCGTGTGCGGTTCAACTGCATGAAAGAAAAGCGTTGCCGTGCGTCCGAACAAGCGGCTCGGCACGGCGGGGCACGGCGGCCGAAACCGGGCACGAAAACTCGCGGCCGCTTCCGCGCTGCTCTTTTCCGAGGACCCGTGCTACCGCCAATGCTTTGGCTGTTATCGGTGCAACTTAATCTCGAATTAACCTGGCGCGGAAAGACATCTGGAATTTGCCATTAATCTGTGCATTTGCTGCAACTTGTAGACGAGGCAACCCATGTTTGTGGTAGTGGCCGATGGACAATAATGCCGAGTAATGCTCTGATTCATAGTCGAAGAAGGACAAAACATGACAACCTATACGGAGGATAGTGCACCGCATCCGCTGGATGTCGCGCTTGGATCGCGAATCCGGTTGCGGCG
>JAGWVX010000177.1 GCA_018970685.1 Alphaproteobacteria bacterium
CCCCCAAGGCGCGGACGAGAGAAGTACCGTGCGCACGCCCCTCGTGGCGTCCCGCACCGCCCCTCGTTTGTCCAAAACGAGGGGAGACGCAAACCTCCGAGCGCACCCGCGCTGCGGAAGTCTTTAGCATGTCTGCTTCGACGCTCGTTACAGGCGCAGCAGATCATCTCCATCCTGAGGGCCGATAGCGCCGGCGTACCGGCGCGGAGCCACGAGAAGAAACCGTCTCGAAGGAGGACGAACCGCGAAAGATGACGACGATGCTACCGCTTATCGACCGGAACGTAGTCCCGCTTCTTGGCGCCCGTGTAGATCTGCCGCGGACGGCCGATCTTCTGATGCGGGTCCTCCAGCATCTCCTTCCACTGCGCGATCCAGCCGACGGTGCGCGCAAGCGCGAACAGCGCGGTGAACATGCTGACCGGGAAGCCGAGCGCGCTGAGCGTGATGCCGGAGTAGAAGTCGATGTTCGGATACAGCTTCTTCTCGACGAAATACTCGTCCTGCAGTGCGATGCGCTCCAGCTCCATCGCCACTTTCAGCAGCGGCGTTTCGTGCAAGCCCAGTTCGTCCAGCACGGCGTGACACTGCTTTTGCATCACCTTGGCGCGCGGATCGTAATTCTTGTACACGCGGTGGCCGAAACCCATCAGACGGAACGGATCGTTCTTGTCCTTGGCGCGGCGGACGTATTCCGGAATGCGATCGACGGTGCCGATCTCCTGCAGCATGCGCAGCGCCGCCTCGTTGGCGCCGCCATGCGCCGGACCCCACAGGCAGGCGATGCCCGCCGCGATGCAGGCGAACGGATTTGCGCCCGACGAACCGGCGAGCCGCACGGTCGAGGTGGAGGCGTTCTGCTCGTGGTCGGCATGCAGAATGAAAATCGTATCCAGCGCCTTCGCCAGCACCGGATTGACCTTGTATTCCTCGGCCGGCACCGAAAACGCCATACGCAGGAAGTTCTCTGTGTAGCCCAGCGTGTTGAGCGGATACACGAAGGGATGGCCGACGTGATATTTGTAGGCCATCGCGGCGACGGTCGGCATCTTGGCGATGAGGCGATGGCTGGCGATTTGGCGCTGAACCGGATCGTTGATGTCGGTGGAGTCGTGATAGAACGCCGACAGCGCGCCGACGACGCCGCACAGCACCGCCATGGGATGAGCGTCGCGGCGGAATCCTCGGAAAAACGCCGCCAACTGCTCATGCACCATCGTGTGATGTGTGATGGTGTAGTCGAACTCCTTCATCTGCGCCTTGTTCGGCAGCTCGCCGTAGAGCAGCAGGTAGCAAACTTCCAGGAACGACGAGTGCTCGGCGAGCTGTTCGATGGGATAACCGCGATAGAGCAGAATGCCTTTGTCGCCGTCGATGAAGGTGATGTCGCTTTCGCAGCTGGCCGTCGAGGTGAAGCCGGGGTCGTAGGTGAAGATATCGGCGTCGGCGTAGAGCTTGCGGATGTCGACGACGTTGGGACCTTCACTGCCTGCAAAAGCGGGAAGCTCGTGGGACTTGCCCTGATAGGTGAGTGTCGCCTTGCCGGCGGGGGCGGCCTTGCTCTCTCTCATTTTTGGTCTCCTGGCTCCGGCCGAGCGGCCTTCATTATCTTGCAGTGCAGCAATTATAGAGTGAATGACTCGATTTCGTCACCTTATTTCCCAGGCGCTTTCCCCGGCCGCCTAAGATCTAGGCGCTGTAAGCTTCGATGCGGGCGACAGATTCTTCCCGCCCGAGTATCTCCAATATCGCAAAAACTGGCGGAGAGGTTGTCCTCCCCGTCAGTGCCGCCCGGATCGGTTGGGCGACCTGGCCAAGCTTCAGCCCCTTCGCACCTGCAAACGATCGCGCTTTTTCTTCGAGCGCCGCCGCCGTCCAAGGGATTTGTGCGGTCAGCGCCAGGAATTCGCCGTTTAAGCCACGAGCCTCCTCAGTCAGCACTCGCTTTGCGGCGTCATCCAGGATGCGGGCGCCATCCGCATACAAAAACTCGGCTGCATCAGCCAGCTCGACCAAAGTTTTTGCACGCTCTTTCAGACTTGGCATCGCGGCGATCAGTCGCGCCCTGGCAGACTGGCTCAATGTCTGTGGCGGTTCTTTGCGCGCCAACACAGCGGCGACCTCATCCGCCAGTGCGCGGCCGTCCATGGAGCGGATATAATGTGCATTGAGATTGTCGAGCTTCTTGAAGTCCAAGCGGGCGGGACTTTTGCCGACGCTCTCGAGATTGAACCACTCGATCGCTTGGGCCGTCGGGATGATTTCGTCGTTGCCGTGGCTCCAACCGAGCCGCAGCAGATAATTGCGCATGGTCTCGGGCAGGTAACCCATGTCGCGATAGGCTTCCACGGCAAGGGCGCCGTGGCGCTTGGAGAGTTTAGCGCCGTCGGGCCCGTGAATCAGTGGCAGGTGGCCGTAGACCGGCTCGAGCCAGCCCATTGCCTGGATGATCTGCAGTTGCCGCGCGGCGTTGTTCAGGTGATCGTCGCCGCGGATGATGTGGGTGATGCCCATATCGTAATCGTCGACGACGACGGCCAGCATGTAGGTCGGATTGCCGTCGCTTCTGAGCAGCACCATGTCGTCGAGCTGTTCGTTGGCGAAGCGGACATCCCCCTGGACGACGTCATGGACGATGGTTTCGCCGCTCTGCTGCGCCTTCAGCCGCACGACAAAAGGGGCACCGGACGGCGCTTCGTTCGGATCCCGGTCGCGCCAGCGGCCGTCATAGCGGATGGGCTTGCCGGCGGCACGTTGTGCCGCGCGCATCTCGTCGAGTTCTTGGGCGGTGGCATAGCAGCGATAGGCTTTGCCTTGAGCAAGCAATTGCTCGGCGATTTCACGATGCCGCTGGACGCGGGCGAATTGGTAGACGGTTTCGCCATCCCAAGTCAGCCCCAACCAAGTCATCCCGTTCAGGATGGCGCCGACAGCCTCGGGCGTGGAGCGTTCGCGGTCCGTGTCTTCGATGCGCAGCAGGAATTTTCCGCCGGTGTGACGGGCGTAAAGCCAATTGAACAGAGCCGTTCGGGCGCCGCCGATGTGCAACATTCCGGTGGGCGAAGGCGCAAAACGCAGGACGGGTTTGTGGTTTTCGGTCATGATGGTCGATAGCTGGTGTTGTGCGGCTTTAAGTGAATCCGAGGCTTCTGGCAAACGCGGTCCCGTGGGGGCAAGTCCTATCCCGTTTTTGCGGTATTTGCGGCCCCCTCCATCGGATGGGGGTGCCGCTGGCGCACGCCTGCTGAGCGCGTTCCGGGCGCAGGTTCTGGCCGATTATGTGCGATGGCCCCTCTGGCTACCGGCCGCCCTGGCCGCCGGGATCGGGTTGTATTTTGCACTCCCATTTGAGCCGCCGTTGTGGTCGGCGTTTGCGACGGCGGGTATCACGCTCATAGCGGCAACTTTCTCGGTGGCGACACAGCGCAGCGCATTGCATATCGGATTGGCGCTGGTCGCAGCGGCCTCTTTGGGCTTCGCCGCGGCGAAGGTGCGCACGGAGCAGGTGCGGGCGCCCATCCTGGCGCGGCCGGTGGGGCCGGTGGGGATCGACGCCCGGGTCATTGCCTCTGAGCGGCGGGGTAACGGCAGCCGTATGGTGCTGCAACCGGTTCGCATCGGGCATCTGAAGGCGGAGGACGCGCCTGCGCTCATCCGTGTATCGGTGAGGGCGCGCAGCGCCGTGCCCGCGCCGGGCAGCTGGCTGCATGTCACGGCCGTTCTGATGCCGCCCCCGGCACCGGCCATGCCGGGCGACTACGATTTCGGTCGCGGCGCCTATTACCAGCAGATTGGCGCCGTCGGTTATTTGTACGGCCGGCCGAAACCCATCGCGCCGCGTCGCGCGGACAGCTGGACGGAAGCGTTGGGCGCCGGATTGGAACGCTTACGCGGACGGATGACGGCGCGTGTGCGAAGCATCATCCCCGGCGACGAGGGGGCCGTCGCCGCTGCGCTTATCACCGGCGAGCGCGCCGATATCGACCGCGACATCCAGAACGACTTCCGCGACTCCGGACTGATGCATGTGTTGTCGATCTCCGGTCTGCACCTGGCGCTGGCAGGCGGCTTCTTCTTCTGGACTATCCGCGCGCTGCTCGCGCTGTTTCCGTCGATCGTATTACGCTACCCGGTAAAGAAGTGGGCGGCCTTCGCGGCGCTGGCGGGGGCGACGTTCTATCTTCTCGTCAGCGGCTGCGAGGCGCCGGCGGTGCGTTCGTACATCATGCTGGCGATGATGTTCACGGCCGTGCTGGTCGATCGGCCGGCCTTCTCGATGCGGGCCGTGGCGCTGGCCGCCACGATCATTCTGCTGTTTGCGCCGGAGAGTCTGATCGAGCCGGGCTTCGAGATGTCGTTCGCGGCGGTGATCGGGCTGATCGCACTCGCGGAGTGGGAGCAGGCCCGCCGGGCGGCGAAGCAGGGCGAAACGCGGCGCACGATATGGGCGCGCATCCGGCGGTATGTCGTCGGCATCGTATTGACCAGCATTGTCGCGGGGTTGGCGACGGCCCCGATCGCCATCTTCCATTTCGACCGCGCCTCGCAGTATGGGTTGATTTCGAACCTGTTGGCGCTGCCGGTGGTCGGCACGGTGATCATGCCGGCAGCGGCGGCGGCAATGGTGCTGATGCCGTTTGGACTCGACGAGATGCCGCTGATCGTCATGGGCAAGGGCGTGGTGGTGATGAACGCCATCGCGCGCTGGGTTGCAGGCCTGCCGGGCGCGGGCGCGGTCGTCGCGGTATGGCCGCTGTGGTGCTTGATCGTCGTGATGGGCGGCGGCTTGTGGATCGCGATCTGGCGGCGCGGCTGGCGCTGGTTCGGATTGGCGCCGATCGCGCTGGGCGTAGCATTCGCCAGCGTGCAGCGGCCGCCGGATGTGCTGGTGGCGCGCGATGTCGGCACGGTCGCAGTGCGATTGGCGAACGGCAAGCTGGCGCTGTTGCGGCCCGCGAGCGACGACTTCGCGGCGCAGAACTGGCTGAGGCGAGACGGCGACAGCCGCGCAGCGGAAGACGCGGTCGGCACGCCGGAGCAGGGCGTGCGCTGCGACGCCTATGGCTGTATCGCCAAGGCGAGAGACGGAACGCTCGTCGCGGCGCCGTCGCGCATCGACGCGCTGGCGGAGGATTGCAGCAACGCAAACATTGTGATCAGCGCCGTGCCCACGCGGCGCTTTTGCAAAGGTTCGGCGCTGGTGATCGACCGTTTCGATGTGGCGCACAACGGAGGCTACGCGATCTGGTTGGGCGACGAATTGCGCGTCGAAACGGTGGAAGAGCGGAGAGGGCGGAGACCTTGGACCTCGCTTGTCACGGCCCGCACCAAGCGGGCCATGACCGTTAAGTTCAATACCTTCTGATCAATCCCACCAGCTTGCCTTGCACGCGGACGCGGTCGGCGCCGTAGAGGCGGGTTTCGTAGGCGGGGTTGGCCGCTTCGAGCGCGATGGAGTCGCCGCGCCGGCGCAGCCGCTTCAGCGTCGCCTCGGCGTTATCGACCAGCGCCACCACGATCTCGCCGGTGTTGGCGGTATCGACTTCCTGGATGATCACCGTATCGCCGTCGAGAATGCCGGCGTTGATCATGGAGTCGCCGGTGACTTCCAGCGCGTAGTGATCGCCGCGGCCGATCATGCCGCTGGGCACGGGCACGTCGGCCATTTTGTTCTGCAGCGCCTCGATCGGCGTGCCCGCCGCGATGCGACCGACGAGCGGCACGTTGATGGCACCTTCGCCTTCGCCGATGGGACGGCGCGGCGCGCCGGCGCCTCGCGTATCGGCGGAGCCGCGCGCCTCGCCGCGGACGTGACGGCCGGGGCTCATGCGCTGCGCCTGGCTGCGCGTGGTGGCGGGACGCAGCGTCTCGGCCACGTTGTCGGGCAGCTTGATGATCTCCAGCGCGCGGGCCCGCTTCTCCATGCGCCTGAGGAAACCGCGCTCCTCCAGCGCCGTGATCAGGCGGTGAATGCCGGACTTGGACTTGAGATCCAGCGCTTCCTTCATCTCGTCGAAGGAGGGCGGGATGCCGCTTTCGCGCACCCGTTCATGGATGAACATCAACAGTTCGTATTGCTTGCGGGTGAGCATAGCCACGCCTCCTTCTGCCGCCGACGTCCACGATTCGGACGCGGCGAACAAATCCGAAACATGGAGAATCGTTCTACTTTAGTTCCTGGAGGGCGTCAACACGCAAAATGTTGTGTTTGCGAGCGAAGTGCGAGTGGCGAATTGGGCTCTCCCTTGCCGAATGGGCGCGCTAAAGACTTCCGCAGCGCGGGTGCGCTCGGAGGTTTGCGTGTCCCCCCGTTTTGGACAAACGAGGGGCGGTGCGGGACGCCACGAGGGGCGTGCGCACGGTACTTCTCTCGTCCGCGCCTTGTG
>JAGWVX010000178.1 GCA_018970685.1 Alphaproteobacteria bacterium
CGGCAGTCGTACCTCCTCCTGCCTCGGGAGCCGTCGCACGGCCCTCCTTCGACATGAAGTTCGTCTAAAAAATTCAAGCGCTTAGAGCTGTTCCTAGCCCCTGGCGTTCACTCACCCTGCATGGGGACATGGCGCGATCTTCGGCTCTTATTGGCCCAGTATTCGACCAGTCCTCGATCTATGATAACGCTACCAATTGATAACGCTACCAAAACAAATGCCGACGATCCAGGGATTCAACTTCAAATCTAAATATTTCCGGACGTGTATGGTGTTGATGCAACAAGAATTTGCGATTCATTACTATATTTATTCCAATAATATCTGCGCAAACTCGGAAACGTTGGAAGGTTTTATTTTATATTGCAATTAATAATCATTACGCTACATGTCAATTGTCTATGTAATAACGACAGTTCTTGGAGTTATTCCAATTTATTGGCCGATCATATGAACAAAAGCGACGGACGAACTCTTCGGCCGGAGATGCACGCTGCGTTCGGCGGCGAGAGCGGATTCGGCTGCAGCGGAGGTCGAGCAAGCATCCGTGGCGCCGGCGCTCGATCCAAAGACTCGCGCCTGCGCACAAACGTCAGCGCCCGATGAAATCGAGAATGGCCCGTGCTGCGCGCAGCGAAGGCTGCTCGCCGCCCTGCCCCAGCCGGCGCATGGCTTCGCCGAGGTCCGCGACTTGGCGCGCGGCGGCATCCTTGCCGGTCAGCAACGCCGCCACCGCGTCGGCAAGCGCAGCCGGCTTGCAGCGTTCCTGAAGGAATTCCGGCACCGCCTCGCGATCCAAGAGCAGATTGACCAGCGTCGCGAACTTCACATGGATCAGCGGGCGCATCAGGGCGGCCGTCAGCCAACCGACCTTGTAGGCCACCACCATCGGCGTGCGCGACAACGCCAGCTCGGTCGTCACCGTTCCGGACGCCGCCAGCGCCGCGTCGGCGGCGTCGAAGGCCGCAAATTTTTCGTCTTCGTTTTCGACGATGTGGAGCGGCACGGGCCAGCCTTGCGCTCCGGCCCGCACACGTGCGGCGACATGGGGCACGGTCGGCAGGACAGCGACCAGGCCCGGTATACGCGCGGCGAGCAGCGCGACGGCCTCGCGGAACACCGGAAAGATGAAGCGAATTTCGTTGGTGCGGCTGCCCGGCAGCACCGCCAGAAGCGGCGCATCGGGCGCGATGCCGTGACGGCTGCGGAACGACCCGCCGCCCGTCATCCGCCCGGCGCGTTCGACGGCGGGATGCCCGACGAAAACGGAGCGCAGCCCGTAGGTCTCGAAAAACGGCGCTTCGAACGGCAGCAACGCCAACACCATGTCGAAATAGCGCGCCATGGCGCGGGCGCGATAGGCGCGGCTCGCCCACACCTGCGGCGCGACGTAATTGATGGTGACGATCCGCGGCGCGATCTTCTTCAGACGCCGGGCGATGCGATGCGTGAAATCCGGGCTGTCGATCAGCACCACGGCGTCCGGCCGCGTCTCGACGGCGAAATCCGCCGCCTGGCGGACGCGGGCGAGAATCTCGGGGATTTTCGGAACCACCTCCCGCAGGCCCATCACGGCGGTGGCGTCGAGGGGAAACAGACTTCTCAGCCCCTGCGCCGCCATGGCCTCGCCGCCCACGCCGGTAATGGCGACTGCGCCGTGGGTCAGCGTCTTCAACGAGGCCATTAGCTGTCCGCCGAGCTGGTCGCCGGAAGGCTCGCCGCACACCAGCATCAGCGTCAGCGGCCTTGCCGGCGGCGACGCGGTCACGGGGCGACGCCGAGCAAAAACAGGCCAAGCCGGTCGGCTTCGGCGATCACGGCAGCTTTACGCAGGATAAGCGCGCCACGGGCTTCGACGGCGATGCCCGCGAGCCCGACGGCGGCCGCATTCGTCACCGTCTGCACGCCGACGACCGGCAGATCGGTTTTGCGATCCTGGATCGGTTTGGGCGCTTTCACCAGAACGCCGCGCCGCTTGACAGGCGTGCCGCGCAGATGCTCCGGCAGCGCGGCGATGCGCGCCACCATCGCATCGGTTCCTTCGGCGGCTTCCACCGCCAGCACCAGCCCTTCGCAAACCACTGCGGCCTGGCCGATATCCAAAGCCCCCATGGCGCGCACGACCTTGAACGCGGCGGCGACGTCCCGGCCGCTCTCCTGCGACGGCGCGATATGCCCCATCTGACCCGACGGCGCGAGCAGTCCCGGCGACGCTTCCGTGGCGCCGACGACCTGAAACCCTTCGCGTTCGAAAATATCGACCACGGAGCGTAGAAGCGCATCGTCGCCATGGCGCGCGGCCGCGATCACGCGCGGCGCGGCGAGCACGCCTTTGGCGTCGAGTTTGATCTCGGAGAATTTCGGACGCGCCAGCTTGCCGGCCAGCAGCACCTCGCCGCAATGATGGCCGCGCAGGGCCTTGACCGCCTTACCGACTTCGCCGAGCGAAGCCCATTCGTGCGGATAAGACGCGACCCATTCGTCGGCCGAACCGAGAAGCGCCAGGACGAAGACCTCACGGCCGGCCTCTCGCGCGCTTTCGGCTATGGCGAGGGGAAGATCGCCGCCGCCCGCGACGATGCCCAAGGCCGGTGATGCACCCTCGCTCATGCCTCGTCGGCCGCGTCGCGGCCGCGCAGCCGCGCCCGGCAGATCGGGCGCTTGGCCGGCGCCCGAATGAAATCCACGACCTCGCGTACTTCGGCGACGTCCGGCCAGTTGTCGCGCGCCCGCGCCACGCGATCTTCGAATTTTCCGGCGGTCTCCAGAAAGATCAAACGATAAGTCGCCCGCAAGGCGTGGATATTGCCGCGCGGGACGCCGCGGCGTTTGAGGCCGACGATGTTGAGCCCCGCCAGCCTGGTATGCGAGCCGAAGGCGATGCCGAACGGAATGATGTCTTCGTTGCAGCCGGCGACGCCGCCGAGCATGGCGCCGCGCCCGATGCGGCCGAACTGCTGCACGGCCGACAGCCCGCCGATATTGACGCCGTCGGCAATATCCACATGCCCGCCGAGTTGCACGCCGTTGGCGAAGGTCACGTCATTGCCGACGCGGCAATCATGCCCGACATGGCTGTAGGCCATGAAGAAGCCGCGCGCACCGATCACGGTCACGCCGTGGCCTTTGGCACTGCCGAGGCTGAAGGTCACGTATTCGCGAATGACGTTGTCTTCGCCAACGACGAGGCGCGTGCCTTCGGCGTCGTTGCCGCGGATCTGCGATTCCCCGCCCAGAACGGCGCCGGCATGCACCAGCGTGCGCGCGCCGATCTCCGTCCGTCCGCCGATCACCACATGGGAAAGAAGCCTCACGCCATCGCCGAGACGCACTTCGGGTCCGACGACGCAAAACGGCCCGATCTCGACGCCCGCGCCCAGCAGCGCTCCGTCTTCAACGATTGCCGTTGGATGAATCGCCATCGCCGCCGTCGCTTGCGCCGTCCTGGATCATGGCGCTGAATTCCGCTTCCGCACATAACATGCCGTCGACGAAGGTCTCGCCCGCAAATCGCCACACCGGTCCGCGCCGCCGTAAGGCCGTCACCTTCATGTGCATCATGTCGCCCGGCCGGACAGGCCTCCTGAAGCGGGCCTTTTCGATGGTCATGAAATAGACGATGCGGTTTTCGCTGATCAGCCCCAGAGAGTGAATAACAAGGGCTCCCGCGGTCTGCGCCATGGCCTCGATGATCAAGACGCCGGGCATTACGGCGTGATCCGGGAAATGGCCCTGGAAATAGGGTTCGTTGTAGCCCACGGCCTTGTGGCCCGTGGCGCTCTCGTTGACGACGATGTCGGTCAGCTTTTCGACGAACAGAAACGGCGCGCGGTGGGGCAGCAGAAGCTTGATCTGCTCCACGCCAAGCACGAGATGCGGAATATTCTTGTCAGTCATGGCCGCCGCCTTGTTTCGGTCTTTTTACCAGCGCCGCCACGGCGTGCAACTCTCGCATCCAGGTCTTCGCCGGCTTCGCAGGCAGCCCGCCATAGTCCTGCCCGCCCGCGACAATCTGGCCGGTCACCACCGCCGTCCGCCCCGCGAGCCGCGCTCCGTCGCCGACGCACGCATGATCCGCGATTCCGGTCTGCCCCCCCACCACAACAAAATCGCCCAGCGTGCTGCTGCCCGCCACGCCGGACTGCGAAACCAGCACGCAATGCCGCCCCACATGCACGTTGTGGGCAACCTGCACCAGATTATCGATCTTCGTGCCTTCGCCGATCACCGTATCGCCCAGCGCGCCGCGATCGATCGTGACGCAGGCGCCGACTTCCACCTTGTCCTGTATGATCACCCGGCCGAGCTGCGGCGTCTTGGAATGTCCCTGCGGGCCGCTGGCGAAACCGAAGCCCGGCTGGCCGATCTGCGCCCCCGGCAGAATCAGAACCCGATCGCCAATATAGGCGTGCGAAACCGAGACGTTGCTGCCGACTTCACACCCCCGACCGATGGCCACGCCGCGTCCTATGACGCTGTTGGGACCGATATAGGTTCCGTCGCCGACCTGGGCGCGAGCGCCGATCACCACGCCATGCCCCAGCACGACGCCTTCGCCGATTTCGGCGGTCGGATCGACCGGGGTCTGCTGAGACCAGGCGATTCGATTCGCCTCCGGATAGAACATCGCCGCAACCGCGGAAAACGCGTGCTGCACGGAGGCGCACGGAATCAGGACGGTCTTCGCCGGCACTTCGGGCATCGCGGCGAGTGTTTTGGATACAAGGCAGAAGCCCGCCGCCGTGCTGGAAAACTCGGCCGCCGCGCCCTTGCCCGTATAAAACGACAGATGCGCGGGAGCGGCGCCGGAAAGGCTGGCGACATCGCCGATTCTCGCCGATCCGTCTGCGCCAAGCGGCGGCACCGCCGCGACGGCCGCACAAATGGCATCCAGCGTAAACGGCCCGCGATTATCGTAGAAGCGAGGATCGGCCATAAGAGGTCAGTCCAGAAGACCCCGCGTCACCGCGACGTCATTGCTGCTGCGGCGGAGGCTGCGCACCGGCCGGAGGCGCCGTAAGCTCGACCTTCACCGCCGGCATTCTCATGTCGAGGCGCTGGATCGCAACGTCCGTCACGTCGATCGCGTTGGGCGCCAGCAGAACCGCGGACCGATCGAGAAGGATGGTCGCGCCGCGCTCCTGCATGATGCCTTGCAGAATCGGTCCGAGCGCCTGCTCGATTTGCTGCTGCGCCTTCATCACGCCGCCCTGGATGAGCGCACCGCGCTCCTGCAACTTTTTCTGAAACGCCTGCGCCTTGGAGTCGAAGTCCTTGATTCTGCGAGCCTTGACATCGGGCGCCAGAATGGCGGCCTGCTGCTCCAGCTGGGTCTTTTCCTTCTGCAGCTCCAGGCCCTCGCCGTTCAGCTGCTTGGTGGCGTCCGCCTTGAGTGCCGCGACCTGCTTTTGGATGTCCTGGCCGACTTTTGATCCGCCCATGACCCGGCGCAAATCGACCAGAAGAATTCTGGCGGTGGGAGCGGCCCCTTGCGTCGGCGGGGGCGGCGCCGCAACGGCGCTGTCCAACCCTGCCATCGCAAAGGACAGCATTCCTGCGACCATCATGGTGCGGACGACGTGCAATTTCTTCGTCATGGATCTAGTACCCCCCGCCGGTGCCGGCGCTGAAGTGGATGATTTCGGTTCTATCATAAGGTGCCTTGAGGAACGGTATGCCAAGATCGATCTGGACTGGGCCAAACGGCGACTTCCAGCCTATGCTTATGCCAGCGGACGCACGGAAGGCCAGATTGTCCTTGATGCAAGTCACAGCCGTGCAGGTCCGGAACGGCGTATCGAGATGGCCGAGCGTTCCGAAATCCGAGAACAGCGAGAACTTCATGCCGTAGTCGGCCGGTACGAGATCGGGCAAACGGATTTCCGCCGTACCGATGGCATAGAAGTCGCCGCCAACCGCGCCGTAATCGCCGCTCACGTCTACGTCGCGCGGGCCGATGCCGGCCAGCTTGAAACCGCGGAACGAGTCGCCGCCTTTGAAGAAGCGCTCCTGAATCGGAATCGTCGTACCGCCGTAGCCGGTGATGTAGCCGGAAGACAGCGTGAGCTGGCCGACATAGGAGTCGCCGAACAGCTTATGGTATGCCGATACCGACCCTTCGGTCTTCAGATAATTCAAATTGCCGCCAAAGCCGGCGAAGCCCTGACTGAAGGAGAAGACCATGCCCTTCGTCGGCTTAATGTAGTCGTCCAGCGTGTTGTAGATGAACGAATAGCCGAGCTCGGAAATTCTATTCGAACCGG
>JAGWVX010000179.1 GCA_018970685.1 Alphaproteobacteria bacterium
GCGAGACAAATGTCCTTCACCGTCCATCATGAAATCGCCGGTGCCTTCATAGCCCATCGCCGTGACCATCGGTGCCATGAGCAGCAAGGCGTCCATCTGGTCGGGATTCCAGCGCGACATCATGCGATCGAGTGCAGCACCGTAGCCTTCTACCCAGATCGTATCTGAATTGTGGATGAAGAACGATTCATTGCCGAAATTCGCCAGAGCCTTGGCGACGCCGCCGCCCGTCCCAAGCAGCCCGTCAGATTCGTCGGAGAAGTGAATGTCCACGTCCTTGCGCCCGGCCAGATGATTTTTGATCATCTCCGCCATGTAATGGACGTTGACGACGATCATCGTGACGCCGGCTGCAACCAAACGATCAATGGCGTGATCGATCAGAGGCTTGCCGCCGACAACGACCAGCGGTTTGGGGCGGTCATTTGTCAGGGGCCGCATGCGCGTGCCGAGGCCTGCGGCCATGATCATTGCGCGCGTGGGTGATTTCATCTCAAATTCCTCCGCCTTGCGGGATGCCGCGTGCCTCTCGCGGAATGGCGCGGTCATACCATGTTTTGAGCGCCGCCAACGCGGGATGTTCGAGATCCCTTTGCAGGTACGACCAAACCCTGGGCAGATAGGACAGATAGCGTGACTTCCCGTCTCTGCGAAAAAGTCGAGCAAAGATGCCGACGATCTTAGTGTTGCGTTGAGCGGCGAATACCGCCATTTCCTCTGCAAAAACCTCACCGTCGAGCGGTGTCCCCTGTCGACGCATGGTAGCGAGATAATGCTCGGTTGCTGCGGTACCTAGTGCTGGCGTGACGTCGCGACGCGCATCTTCGATCAGCGATACAAGATCATACGCCTTAGATCCTGTTACCGCATCCTGAAAATCGATCAGACCGACACGCGCAACACTGCTGCGGCTCGGAAGCCACAATAGGTTCTGTGCATGATAGTCGCGGTGAACGAACACGGACGGCGCCTGTAGGAACGGTGCCAGCGCGCCGCACCAGAGACTTCGATGCTCCTCGATTTCAGCATCGTCTGCCGCGCGCCCAAGCGCGACGGGAAAGTACCATTGGGTCAAAAGGTCAATCTCCGCCAACAAGGCGGTCTCGTCATAGGCGTGAAGGCATTTATCCAGCGACAGGAGGGGCGGTGCCGGGTGCGCATGTAACAGAGCCAGTACCTCGACCGCGGCCAAGTAAAGTTCGTGCTCATCTGCGCCACTCGTCAGGATGTCTGCAAAAAGCGCGTCACCCAAGTCTTCGATCAAGACGAAACCATTCACCAGATCGGCCGCATAGATTTCTGGCGCGCTCAATCCTCTATCGCGCAGATAATGTGCGATTGCGACGAAACAGGCGCAATCCGCGCCCGCCAGTCTTGCGACTGCGTTATACCCTAGTATACGCCTCTCGCTGGCAGACGCGCCGACGGATACCGCTGGAGCCTCCGCCGATTGTGGTTGGTCCATCAGCATCGCTTGGCGACTGTTTAGCAACAAGCGGACGTAGCGACGCGTCGACGCATCGCCAGGCAGGGGGATGTGCTGTGCCTCGCCCCAACCAGCTCGTTTTAAGAAATCCCGTATGGCTGCTGTACGATCAACGGGCATGGTCGCTTTCCATGAGCGCGGCTATCCAGTGGGCAGGTCCGATGATATCCGCACGACGCGATTGCGCGCCGGTCGCCACCAACGCGACCTGAAGTGCGTCGTCGGGAAGGAGATCGCCCGCATGCTCGGGCCATTCGATCAGCGCCGCACCTTCTTCCAGTGCTTCGTCCAATCCCAGCTCGTCGATCTCACGCGGGTCCTCGACACGGTAAAGGTCGTAGTGGCGCACTACCAATCTCGACGTTTCATAGGTTTGGACGAGCGTAAAAGTTGGACTTGGAATGTTTTCCGCAACGGCAAGAGCTCGTAGGATTGCTCGGGCTAGGGTGGTTTTGCCGGTGCCAAGATCACCCTTGAGCGCAACCGCGTCGCCGACCCGCAGCCCCGTCGCGATTCTAGCTCCGAGCGCCTCGGTGGCCGCCAGATCGGCAAGGGTGATGCGGCCCGTAAAGCTCTGTGAACCTGTTGTCATTGTGTGTCTTGTAGCGTGGCCACGCGGCGGTCTCAACGCGTCCTCCAACAGGTTGATTCCTTGGAGGTGGTCGGACATGTTAGCCCCATCTCTGGAAATCGGACCATCATGCCACACAGAATTGTCATCATTGGCGCGGGCCAGGCCGGCGCTCAGGCCGTCACGACTCTTCGGGCCGAGGGCTATACAGGCGCAATCGCCATGATTGGCGATGAGCCATTTGCCCCCTATCAGCGTCCACCCTTATCAAAAGCGTACCTGATGGGCACGCTTGAGCGCGCCCGTTTGTTCCTCAAACCAGAAATGTTTTACCAGGAGTCGGATTGCGAACTGATCCTGGATGCGTCTGCATGCGCCATTAACCGGACAGCTAAGACGGTGACGCTCTTCGATGGGCGAACGCTGCCTTTCGACATGCTGCTGCTGGCAACTGGCGCACGTGTCCGTCGGATTAAATGCCCTGGCGCGAATCTCGTCGGCATCCACTACCTGCGTGGCATCGCGGACGTGGATGGGTTGAACGCGGTCTTTCAGCCGGGCAAGCGGTTGGTTATCGTGGGCGGCGGCTATATCGGGCTTGAAGTCGCGGCGGTGGCCGCCAAGCATAGTCTAGACGTAACCGTCTTCGAGGCCATGGACCGTGTGATGGCACGCGCAGTATCCAAGTCCGTCTCGGACTTTTTTGAACGGGTACATCGTGCGGCGGGCGTTAATCTACAGCTCAATACCGGTGTCGAAGCTTTCGAGGGCGCCGGCCGCCTAGAAGGGGTGCGCGCCGGCGGGGTGACATATCCAGCCGACATCGCGCTCGTCGGTGTCGGAGTGGTACCGAACATGGAGCTGGCACTAGATGCTGGTCTTCCTTGTGAAGATGGCATCGTTGTAGATCGGAATTGCGTGACCGCAGATCCCGCGATCTTTGCGGCAGGAGATTGCACATGGCATGTTGGTCGCGAGGGCATACCATTGCGCCTAGAAAGCGTCCAGAATGCTATCGATCAAGCGAAGCATGCCGCCTACGCCATGGTCGGGAGGCCCAGAGCCTATAGCGAGGTTCCGTGGTTCTGGTCCGACCAGTACGATTTGAAACTGCAGATCGCGGGTCTAGCGCGACCGAACGACCAAGTCGTTCTTCGTGGCGACCCCGTGTCACGAAAGTTCGCCGTATTCCATCTTCGTGACGGATCAATCGACGCCGTGGAAGCCGTCAACGCGGCCTCCGAATATCTGGTTGGGCGTAAGTTGATTGAGGCTGGTACTCGCGTCGCTCCGGAGCGTCTTGCCGATACCTCAACCCCCATGAAAAACATTGTCTAAGGAGCCTTCATGCCCAAGATCAAGTACATCGACGAAAAAAGCATGGAGCGTGAGGTTGACGTCCCGGCTGGCTGGTCGGTGATGGAAGGTGCGGTGAAGAATCTTGTCCCTGGCATCGACGCTGATTGCGGTGGCGCCTGCGCCTGCGCAACCTGCCACATTTACGTCGATCCGGCTTGGTTGGAGAAGTTACCGCCCAAGCGGGACATGGAAGAAACCATGTTGGATTTTGCGCCAGATGTGCAGTCAAACAGCCGGCTGTCGTGTCAGATCACGGTGACACCGGAATTGGACGGCCTTATCGTGCGTACGCCGAAGACCCAGCATTAGATTTCGGCGTCCTTCCTGACGGCGGCCTTCAGTACGAATGAATTGTCTAAGCCGTTTTACGTTCGTTATCTGGTGTCGGCGTGTCGTGTATGCGTCGAGGTAGGTGGCAGCGCACAAGTGTGCCATTGTTACTTTCGATTTCGACCCAGCCGTCGTGCAATTCCACGAAGCGGTTGACTAGGGCCAAGCCGAGGCCGGCGCCACCGCGCTGCCCCGCATTGCCTTTGGCCGAGAAACGTTCGAAGACATTGGCGCGAACTTCGGGCGCGATGCCAGGGCCGTTGTCGCGTACATAGATCTGAACATCTTCACCATCGATATTGCCGCCGAGCACAATAACACCGCCCTTAGGAGTGAACTTGAAGGCGTTAGAAAGTAGATTGAACATCACCTGCCGGATACGCCGCTCGTCGGCCAGGAATTGCCCGGCATCTCGCGGGCAATCTATCTCCAGACTAAGATCAACCTTCGACGCCCAATCGCGCGCATGGGTTGCGACTTCCGTGAGCAACGTATGTAAGTCAATATGCTCGAGTTCGAGCCTGAGGGCACCGGATTCAATCAATGCCAGATCCAATATGTCGTTCACCAGACTTTTCAGCGTGTTCGAGCCCGATACGATCGCCTGCACATATTCACCTTGCCGCTTATTGAGTGGACCCGGTACCTCTGTCGAAAGATGCTCGGCGAATCCCAAAATCGTGTTGAGCGGCGTGCGCAGCTCGTACGATACGTGTTTGATGAAGTCGGACTTCAGGCGGTCTGCCGCCTCTAACGCCTCGGCGCGTTCCCGCAGGACGCCCTCGATGCGGAAGCGGTCGGTCACGTCGGCAAACGTCACCAGCGTGGCGCCGTCGGGCAGCGGCGACAAGCCGAGCGACAGGATGGTTCGATCATTGCGCTCGATTTCGCCCAGCGCGCGCTGCGCGTTTGCGCCGGAAACGATGTTCTGGATCAGCCGGTCCCAGAGCCCGGTATCGCCAAACTTGTCGGCGCACGCCGCTGCGATGGCGCGCACATGTGGCTCCCCGGTCAGGTCTTTGGCGCTCAAATCCCAGATTTTCCGGAACGCCGCGTTGTAGAGTTTGAGCTTACCGTCTGGTCCGAACACTGCAACGCCTTCCTGCAGCGTATCGAGCGTTGCAGACTGTACCTTGATCAGGGTGTTGTATGAACTTTCCAGCGTGATACGCTCGGTAACGTCCTCATAAAGGAAGGTGAGCCCGCCGAAAGGGTGAGGCTGCGCCACAACACGCATCGTCTTGCCACCCGGCACGTGCCATAGGTCTTCCGACGGGTAGTCGCGCGCCGTCTGATAGAGTGATAGCCGCCCACGCTTCCATCCTTGATAGTCGCGCTGCTCCGGGAGTTTTCGTGCTTCGCGCAGACGATCCAGGATGTCTCCGTCGTTGGGGTGCGTGTCCAGCCATTGTTCCGGCAAATTCCAAAGGCGGGCGAAAGCGCGATTATAGAAGGTCAACCTCTGGTCACGGTCGAAGATCGCGACCGCTGTCGCTAGCTTGTCTAATGTGTCGGTGTGCGCGTCGATGTGCTGTTGCAGGCGTGCTTCGATGGCGGCCACTTCGGTCACATCGTTGGCAGCGCCGACGACACCGACCTCAATCGGGACTTCGGTAATGGTCAGCGCGCGGCGTTGGCCTGCAACGATGGAGAACCGCTTGGCCTCCATCGCTTGACCTTGTGACCGTGCACTGGCCGCTAGGTCGCGTTCGGTCTTTTCAAGTGCCACCTGCTCGCGGATTGCCGTGTCGGATTCCGCCGCGCCGACAGCTGTGAGGAAAGCGCGGTTGCCCCAGGTTAGTGACAGCGTGCGGTCGCGTAACCAGACCGGAACGGGCAGGGCATCGAGGATGGCGCGGAAATCCGTCGAGACTGCGGAGGTGGCCATTTCAGGCGCGAGCCAGACGGCCGCCATCCCGCCCACGGCGCGCCCGCGGACACCGACCTTCCGCTCGTGAGAATCGTGAATGCTCAATGCGAACCCGGCACCGCGCTCACTGAGATCGTCCAAGGCTTTGGACAACTCGGTGGCATCAGCACCCTGCAGGCAGGCGTCGAGCAACGCTTCGGCACCGCTATAAGAATACGGACCGGTGCCGTCGCGGCCCCAGACGATCAGCGCCTCATGGGCGGCACCCAGCAGTGCATCGCGCTCGCTGACGGCTGCCCGTGTACGCGCGCTGGAAAATCTGAGCGTGCGGCGTAGACGGTTGGAGACATTCTGTTCGGCCAGGGCCCAAAGGCCTGCAGCAATTGCAAGCGCGACCGCCCCGGTGGTGATTGCGGCCAGCACCATGCTCCGTCCGTCGAAAACGGGTGCTGCTGCAAAAGCAGGCTGGGCCGCCACGGCCAAAGCTGCCAGCGCGACCCTTTGGCCACGCCATCTTCCGCTTGCGACCCCGGCGCCCGGGTTTTTGTAATGTCCCATTTGGGACTCATCCCGGCTTCCCCGATTCCCGCCCCATGCGGCGAATCACTGTGGAATCAAGATGATACGGGCGTTAACG
>JAGWVX010000180.1 GCA_018970685.1 Alphaproteobacteria bacterium
CGGCGTGGTTTGTCGGCGCCTAATCAAGGACACAGGTGATATTAGGCCGCGCCGACGAGCGATTGCGCTGACGCGCTATCGAAAACTTTTGAATCGATCTTGAGGTAAGCAAGTTTTTCGTCGGCGATCACGATGACGTCTGCCACGCCCGGCACTTGACGCAACTTGGCCGCGAGGGCTTCGGCGTCATCGGCGTGCTCGTTTTCAATTCGCAAGAGCCGCGTGGTGAGATAGCTGGGTCGCGTCATTGTCGCCGCGGCGAGCAGCCAAAGCAGCGCAAGTCCCGTAGTCAGTACGAATACGCCGGTGTCGCCGGCAACCTGATGCACCAAACCGCCCACGACGCCACCGACAAAAATGCCGAGGAACTGCGAACTCGAATAGATCCCGGTGGCGGTGCCCTTGGCGTCTGGCGGGGCGGTCTTGGTGACGAGCGACGGCAGGCTTGCTTCCATCACATTGAACCCCGCAAAAAAAACGGTGATGGCGGCCAACAGCACATAGACGTCGCCGTCACCCGCGACGAGCATGAGCTGGCTCAACGCCAATACCGCTACCGCACTGACCAGCACGGTCTTCATTCGCCGATATTTCTCGGCGACGATAATGGCTGGCACCATGACGCCAACCGATACCAGCAGCACCGGTAGGTAGACCATCCACTGGTCGCGGCTGTTGACGTCGAGTGCGCCGTGAAGCAGGCCCGGCACCACCAGGAAACTCGCCGTCAGCATCGCATGCAGCGTAAAGATGCCGAGATCGAGACGCAGCAAATCCTTGTTCTTCAACACCGAGCCCAGCATGGCCGGTACGGTTTCGGCATCGCGATGCACGCGCAGCCGCTGCGGGTTTGGTACGGCGAACTGGGTGATGGCAATGCCAAGCAGTGCCAGGCCCACCATCAGCCAGAAGATTCCGGAGACGCCGACAAAGCCGGCGACAATCGGTCCCGCCACCAGCGCGATCATGAAGGACACTCCGATTGTGATCCCGACCATGGCCATCGCCTTGGTGCGATTCTCCTCGGCCGTCAGGTCCGCGACCAGGGCCAAGATAACGGCGCCCACCGCGCCGGCACCCTGCAGCACGCGGCCGACAATGACGCCGTCAATCGTGGTCGAACTCGCCGCTACGGCGCTTCCGATCGCGAACATCACGAGGCCGAGAACGATCATGGTCTTGCGACCGATCTTGTCGGAGAGGAGCCCAAACGGAATCTGCAGCAACCCTTGGCTCAGTCCGTAGATGCCCAGCGCCAATCCGATCTTGTACGGTGTCGCGCCGGTGAGGTGTCGCGCGTAGGCCGCAAACACCGGATAGATCATGAAAAGTCCCAGAAGCCTTACCGAAAAAACGGCGGCAAGGGAGCCGGCGGCGCGCAATTCGTGTTTTTCCATTCCGTCCAATCTCAGCGCTCTAGTGCTTGTTATGCGGGCCGCTCAGGGGCGGCGATATTGTTATTGCAAATACACATTTTCGATCCGGCCGCAGAGTAGTCATCTGAGCCTGTATGGCAATAAAAAGCGTCGTAGGTGACATAGCTGTAAGGTCCGGAATGTCTAGATGTCTCCTGCTGGCGCGGCCTCTGGGCGGTCAGGCCGTCGTAGGGGCGTCTCGCCGGAAAAGCGGCCGTGTCGCCAGCGCGATCAGGATGAAAATACCGGTGCCGGCGATGGGGACAAGGGCTTCGGCCAGCAGGAAGCCCTCTGTGCCCCAATGCTTGTGCGCCCAGCCGTCGATCATCGTTAGGTAAATGATCGGCGCGTTGGCGATGCCGGCCAGCAAATTGTATTTGGTCGCTGCCGCGCCTGCGCCGATGGCCTCCAGCACCACTGCACCGAAAGCCGCAAAGCAGAAGCCCAAGATGAAAGCGTAGAGACACGTGAAGACGATGAACATCGCTTCCGTGCGCACGGCCGCGAGCATCCCCAGCGCGCTCACCGCCAGCATGATGCTGAACAGATTGAACGCCGTCTTGCGGTCCATCTTGTCGCAGAAATAGCCGCCGATCACGCAGCCGACCATCGAGATGACACCGCCGAGCGCGCCGTTGATCAGCGCGACCGTGTCGGCGGAAGCGTACCAGTCGCCGGCGACCGCGGCCCACAGGTTCTGCGCCGCGCCCGCGCCGATCGGCAGGCACATCGCGACGAACGCCAGAAAGCCCATGCGCGAGCGCAAGATCGACCAGACGTCGATGCCGACATTCTTGAGCGTCGCGAAGTAACTCGAGACGCGGTGTCCCGCCTTCGGTTCACGCAGCGGCAACAGCGCCGCCGCCGACAGGATGCAGGCGAGACCCAGCACCGCACCCACGACCCATGCGCTTTGAACATGCTGCGCCAGCCACAGACCGGCGCCGCCGCCCAATCCGGAGCCGCCGAGATTGCCCGCCTGGCTCCAGCCTCCTGCGCGGCCTTTTTCCTCGGGCTTGGTCGCATGCGCCATCAGGCTGTCGGCGGCCATCATGTTGAAGGTCGAGGCAAGGCTGAAGCCGAACACCAGTACGCCCACCAACATTAGATGCGCCGCCGGTTGCGGGATGACGGAGGTGGCGATCATCAACACGCCGATAACGACGCTGGAATATAGAAACCAGTTCTTGTTACTGAGCGTTGTGTCGACGAGCGGCGCCCAGAGGACCTTCCAGGCCTGCGGCAGCAGGCTCACCGACACCAATCCGGCGACCGCGGCCACTTCGACACCGGCATGCGTGAGCAGATAGCCGAGCGTCACCACCACGTAACCGTTGGTAATACCCATGGGCAGAAAGAGGATCAGGAACAGCACGGGATGAACCGCGCGCTCGGGCGTCATGCGTTCGGACACGGGGAAGAAACCTTGGGCTGCGCTACGCTGCGACAGTATAGAGCGCGGAACGGTTACGATAGCCGGATAAAGCGGCGCGCCGCCCCCTTGCCAACGCCCTCCAACGGCGCGAGGCTTTGACCTTCACAGTGGGGCGCGTGACGCGGCCCGAGAACCCGGGAAGAAGCGCCCGCCGCGCCCCCCGGACCCCTCCCAGGGGCCCGAAGGAGGCGCACAATGTCAGACACAAACGGAGGAAGAGGGCCACGCACCGTGGCCCTGGTAGGACCCTATGGCAGCGGCAAAACCACGCTTCTCGAAAGCATTCTGTTCGCCACGGAAGCCGTGCCGCGCAAGGGGTCCATACCGCAGAAGAACACGGTCGGCGACGCCAGCCCGGAGGCGCGCGCGCGCCAGATGAGCGTCGAGATCAATTGCGCGACGACGCGCTATTTGGACGAGAGCTTCACCTTCCTGGATTGCCCCGGCTCTATCGAATTCCTGCAGGACACGCTTTACGCGGTGCAGGGCGTGGATGCGGCCGTCGTCGTCATCGAGCCGGAGCCCGCCAAGGTGCAGATGCTGAAGCCCTATCTGAAGCGGCTGGCCGATCTGAAGATCCCGCATCTGATGTACGTCAACAAGATCGACAAGGCGAACGGTTCGCTGCGCGACATTCTCTCGACGCTGCAGGAAGCGAGCGATCTGCCGCTGCTGCTTCGCCAGATACCGATCTGGGAGAACGAGGCCGTCACCGGGTTCGTCGATCTGGCGCTCGAGCGCGCCTTCGCCTACCGCGACCATGCCCCGTCGCAGACCATCGATATCGTCGACCGGGACCGCGAGAAGGAAGCGCGCTTCGCCATGCTCGAAAAGCTCGCCGATTACGACGAACATTTGATGGAGGAGCTGCTCTCCGACGTCGAGCCGCCGCGCGAGGAAGTCTTCGGCGATCTCAAGCGCGAGTTCGCCGACTGCCTGGTGGTGCCGGTGCTGATCGGCTCGGCCGAAGGCGATCACGGCATCCGCCGCCTGCTGAAGGCGCTGCGGCACGAGACGCCCGACGTTGCGACAACGGCCGCCCGTCTTGGCCTGCCCACGAATGGCGACACCGTCGTGCAGGTGCTTAAGACGGTTTATTCCGCTCATGGCGGCAAGCTCAGCCTGTCGCGGGTGATGAACGGTTCGCTCAAGGACGGCGCGATATTGCACGATACGGAGGGTCGCGACGCGCGGGTTGGCGGCATCTTCGCGCTGAAAGGCGAAGCCGCGGCTAAGCTGACCGATGCCGTGGCCGGCGACACCGTCGCCTTGGTGCGTATGGAAAGCGTGGCGACCGGCGACACGCTGTCGGGCGGCAAGTACGCGCCGCCCAAGCCGGAGGTCGAGCAACTGCCGCCGGTCTATCGCCTGGCCATCACCGCCGCCGACCGCAAGGACGAGGTGAAGCTGACGGCCGCCATCGGCAAGCTGATCGAGGAGGATCCCTCGCTGCATTTCGAGCAGAGCGCCGAGCTACATGAGATGGCGCTGGCTGGGCAGGGCGAGATCCACCTTAAGGTCGCGGTGGAAAAGCTGATGAGCAAATACGGGCTCAAGCTGAACACCCATCCCGCAAGCGTGCCGTACAAGGAGACTATCCGCCGGTCGGTGACGCAGCGCGGCCGCCACAAGCGGCAGTCGGGCGGCCACGGCCAGTTCGGCGATGTCGTGCTGGAAATCAAGCCGCAGCCGCGCGGTGCGGGCTTCACCTTCGTCGACGAGATCGTCGGCGGCGTGGTGCCCAAGCAGTGGATTCCTTCGGTCGAGAAAGGCGTGATCGAGTATCTGAAATGCGGGCCGCTCGGATTTCCGGTGGTGGATGTCTGCGTGACGCTGACCGACGGCTCCTACCACACCGTCGATTCTTCGGACGCGGCGTTCCAGACCGCGGCGCGCGTCGGCATGCAGGAAGGCATGCCGGAATGCTCGCCGGTGCTGCTCGAACCGATCGTGCATGTGCGGATTCACGTGCCGAGCGACGCCACGGCGAAGGTCAATGCCGTGGTCAGCGGCCGCCGCGGCCAGCTGATGGGCTTCGATGTGCGGCAGGGCTGGAAGGGCTGGGACACGGTGGAGGCCGAGATGCCGCAGTCGGAGATCGGCAATCTCATCATCGATCTAAGGTCGCTGACGCAGGGCGTCGGCACTTTCGAAATGGAATTCGATCATCTGGCCGAACTCACCGGCAAGCTGGCCGATCATGTCGTTGCGACGCACAAGGCCGATAAGGCTGCGGCGTAAGAAGGGCGCGGCCGGCAACGGCCGCGAGCCCCTTTTGGATGTCCGGCTCCGCTTCGCGGAGCGCCTCACCATGACGGTTCTCGTGTCGGATGCGCGCGACGTGCACCCAACCCTATATGACGTTGTCTGCGCCTTCTTCCTTCAGTTCGGACCCTTCAGGTCCCGTGTCATCGCCGTATCCTCCAACATTCGATATTGATGTGGGAATGGCGAGACCGGTTTTCAGCCACCAGACGCATTAACAAATTGACGCATGTTTTGCGAGCATAAGAGTCAGGAGCGGTTGCAAAACAACGGCGACGCATCGCGTTCAAGACACGCGCGGTCTTGCCGAGCGTCGTCTTTCCGAGAGGTCGGTTTCAAGAGGGGTGCAGACCTTCAGACCGGCACGCGATGTTCCGATTAGCGCCGATTTTGTTGAAAAACTCTCCCGTTGAGGCCAGCAAAGAGTGCTGATTCACTATCGTCATCGAGTCGGGAGATGGTTCGATGATGGGGCGGCAGGCTGATCAACCGGCGTTTTTGTACGACTTTGCGCTTGATAAGCACGTCCCCGCCGAGCACATGCTGCGGTCCATCGACCGGTTCGTCGAACTGGATGAGATGCGGGCCAAGCTGGCGCCGTTTTACAGCACGACCGGGCGACCTTCGATTGATCCCGAACTTCTGATCCGGATGCTGCTGGTGGGCTACTGCTACGGCATCCGCTCGGAGCGGCGGCTGTGCGAGGAAGTGCATCTGAACCTGGCTTATCGCTGGTTCTGCCGGCTGGGGTTGGACGGGGCGGTGCCCGATCACTCGACCTTCTCGAAGAACCGGCACGGACGGTTCCGCGAGAGCGACTTGTTCCGGCACCTGTTCGAGACGGTGGTGCGGCGGGCAATCAAGGAAGGGCTGGTCGGCGGCGAAGGCTTTGCGGTCGATGCCAGCCTGATCGCGGCAGACGCCAACAAGCAGCGTTCGGTGAAAGGCACGGAAGAGACCGATTGGCAAGCATTGGCGGCCACACGGCGCTCCGTTCAGGAGTATCTCGACACGCTGGACCAGGAGGCATGGGGCACAGCCAGTGAGGTGGTGCCGAAGTTCATCGCCACGTCCGATCCGGCGGCGCAATGGACCGGCGCCCACAAGGGCCACGCGTTCTTCGCCTACTCG
>JAGWVX010000181.1 GCA_018970685.1 Alphaproteobacteria bacterium
AGCAGATCGTCGGAGAAGGCGGTGATCTTGAAGAACCATTGCGACAGCTTGCGCCGTTCGACCGGCGCGCCCGAGCGCCAGCCCTTGCCGTCGATCACCTGCTCGTTCGCCAGCACGGTCTGATCGACCGGATCCCAGTTGACGTCGGCTTCGCTGCGATAGACCAGACCTTCCTGATAGAAATCGAGGAACAGTTTCTGCTGATGCCGGTAATAGGCCGGGTCGCAGGTGGCGAATTCTCTGGACCAGTCGATCGACAGGCCCATGAGCTTCAACTGGTCGCGCATTACCGCGATGTTGCCGTAGGTCCAGTCGCGCGGGTTGACGCCCTTCTCGCGCGCCGCGTTCTCCGCCGGCAAGCCGAAGGCATCCCAGCCCATCGGGTGCAGCACGTTGAAGCCCTGGGCGCGCTTGAAGCGAGCGATGACGTCGCCCATCGTATAATTTCGCACGTGCCCGATATGAATGCGCCCCGACGGATAGGGGAACATCTCCAACACGTAGCATTTGGGGCGGTCGGCATCTGCGGGCGTCAGGAACGTGCGGGCCTTGGTCCAGGCCTGCTGCCAGCGTTTTTCCGAATCCTTGGCGTTATAGCGCGCCATGCGAGCGTCGAATCCTTAATCCGAGGATGTTTTGCGGCAATTGCGCGCGCAATTCCACCCTTCACATACGGGCAGACTGGCGCAGAACGGAATTCGATCTAGCTCTTGGGTGCCTGGGTGGCGAGGCGAAGTTCGCGCGCGCGCGTCAGGATGGCGTCGGTGAGCTTGGTCGCCGTGTCCGGATTGACGTCGGCATCCTGCCAAACACCGCCGGTTTTGGTCTGGCGGAACACCGCAACCCGGATGCCGTCCGCACGCAGATGGCGATCGAGGATATAGACGGTGACTTTCAGCCGCTCGTCCTGGTTCTGCGGGGCGGAATACCAATCGGTGATGATCACCCCGCCGAACGGATCTGCGGAGGCCAGGGGCATGAAGGACAAGGTGTCGAGCGTGGCATGCCATAAATAGGAATTAACACCCAAAGTGCGCTGACCACTGCCGCTCGAGATGGCGGTGGAGCCGGTATCGCTGTCCTGGATGACGTCACCGTTCGAGGAACCGCAGCCTGCCAACAGTAGGCCGCACGCAATCAGGGCTAAAATTCGCATCGGGTCGCTCTTCAATCCTTCTTGAGCCAGCCGAGACCGGCAACCCCCCGAATTTCAGGCGGCTTCGGCTTATAATGGGACGCAAGGCTGCGCGCAACGCTTCGCCCGGATCGGCTTTTGTTATAATGGTTTAACATTAAGGCCGAAGGTTTGCCGCTAAAAGGCCGCAAGGAGCCGGCGTGCCGTCATGCTCGCCGAGCGCGAAAACGGCCAGAGAGTTGGGAGTGGGGATATGAAAGCGTATCTGCTGGCCGGCCTGGCCGGGTTCCTCGCGGCGCCCGCCATGGCGAGCGGGCTGGGCGATTGGAGCATCGATCCCTATACCCATAACGTCGGCGATATGAGCTTGACGGTCGGCGGCACGGCGCAAGGCTCGGCGTTCGCCGCCAGCCAGCCGTCGGCAGCCGGCATCGACAAGACCTCGGCCACCGGCGCGCTCGCGGTCACGACCGCTCTCGAGCGCGACTACGACAGCGGCTTGATCCTCGGCCTGAAGGGAGCTTTCGAGGTCTATCACGACCGGCTTTCCGGCGATAACTACGGCGACGATTTTGTGCAAAAGGTCTACGGCATGGCGCAGACCGGGCTGGGCCGCGTCGAACTCGGCATGGCCGACGGCGCCGCCTATGCGCTGGCCGTCACCGGTCCGGTGGTCGACGATGCCACCTCGCTCGACAATCCCAATGCGACCTTCTTCCGCGATCCGACCAGCGGCCGCGCCTTCACCAATGTCTTCACGCTCAACAGCGCCGTCGAGTCCTCGCTCAACTACGCGAAAATTTCCTACTACACGCCCAGACTCTTCGGTCTCGAACTTGCCGCGTCCTATACGCCGTCGGAAGGTAAGGACGTGATCCCGTTTCTGTCGCGCGGCCCGCAAGTGGCGAACCGGCAGAAGAGCATTTGGGAGGGCGCCGTCAGCTACAGCGATTATTTCGGGCCATTCGCCGTCGGCTTCTATGGCGGTTTCGCTGTGGCGCACGCCGAGGCCAAGACGCCGGGCCATGCAGGGCTGACCGACTGGGGCGTCGGCAGCGAGATTGATTACAATATCAACGACGACATGAAATTCGCGGTGGGCGGCGCGTACCGCCACAGCGACACCTACGCCTTCGACATCAACGATGCCCAGGAAAATGGCGGTACCGAAAGTTCTCATCTCAGCAGCACGCTGACCTATGGACCCTGGATCGTCGGCGGCGAATACGGCAGCGGCACCGCCGACAGCCCGGTGCGTGCGTCGATCATCGGTGTGCGCGGCATCAGCGCTTCCGTCGGATATGTCGTCAACGCCAATCTGCAGGCGACCCTCGGCTGGCAGCAGCTGCACTACAGCCGCAATGCCGGCGCCTTCTACAACGGCGCGCCTCGGATCGGCATGGATGCGGTATTCCTGCACCTGAAGCTGCACGTCTGATCAAACGGCGAGCGCGCCGATCGCAGCGATGCCGGCGAAGCCCGACAACAAGAGTGCGTTGTGCGCATCGATGCCGCCCAGCGCATAGACGGGCAGCGAAGACGCGCGCGCGATCAGATTGGCGCGGATAGGCGACAACGTCGCGCGGCCGGGATGACTGGCCGTACGAAAGACCGGCGACAGGAAGACCGCGTCCAATGGCAGATGCATCGCCTTGCTCAGCGCCGAGAAGGAATGCACGGAAGCGGTGATCAGGAGCGACGGGCGGCGCGCCCGCCAATCTACCGCGCACCGCAGCCGCGCCTCGGGCAGGTGCACGCCGTCGGCGCCGTCCGGGTCGCCGGCGACGAGCACAATCAAGTCGCGTTTACGGGCGAGCGCGATCATGGCCGCGGCAAGGGCGGCGCGGCGTGCATCGTCGCGCGAGCGCGCCACCACCATGCTGCCGCGCGGCAAAACGCGCGCCGCGCCCAGCGGGTCGGGCAGGCGATCGTCGTCGGTGAACAGCGCCAGCGGCGGCAGCGCAGCACGGCTACGAAGCGCCAGATGGGCCGCCGCCCTTGCCAGCTTCCTCGTCCCCAAGCTATCGCTCATCCCATGAACCCGGAGCACATCGCGCAGAACCTCGGCCTCATCCTGGCGCGCATCGAGGCGGCGCGAAAGAGTGCACTGAAGCCCGCACCGGCCACCCGGCTGGTTGCCGTCAGCAAGACACACGACACGGCCCATATCCGGCCGGCGCTTGAAGCGGGCCATCGCCTGTTCGGCGAAAGCCGGGTGCAGGAGGCGCAGGCCAAATGGGCGCCGCTGAAGCGGGAATATCCCGACATCGAGCTGCATTTGATCGGGCCTTTGCAGACCAACAAGGCGCGCGAAGCCGTCGCCCTATTCGACGCGATCCATTCCGTCGACCGGCCGAAGCTGGCGCAGATTCTGAAAACCGAATGCGAACGGGCCGGCCGTTGGCCCGAACTGTTCATTCAGATCAACACCGGCGAGGAACCGCAGAAGGCGGGCGTGGCGCCCAAGGAAGCCGCCGCCTTCATCGCCGAGGTACGTGCGCTCGGCCTCAATCTGCGCGGACTGATGTGCATTCCACCCGCCGCCGAGCCGCCGGCGCCGCATTTCGCCCTGCTGGCGAAGCTCGCGGACGAAGCAGGTTTGGCTTATCGCAGCATGGGGATGAGCGACGATTTCGAAACGGCCATTCGCTACGGCGCCACACATGTGCGCGTCGGCACCGCGATCTTCGGCGAACGGGATTATCCGCAGGCCTAGCGTGAAATCGCAAGCGGCGCTGACGCCGTGAGGCCGATGGCCTGCCGATAGGCATAGGCGGCGCGCGCCGCCGTGCCGGCATCGACACCCTTGCGCGACAACGAGGTCAGCAGCGCGGAAATATCGGGAGCGTTGACCGCGCTGGCCGGTGTCACCGTTGCGGGGGCCGCGGAGAGTTGCGCCGCTGCGCTCGCGGGATTGCCCTGCGCGCTGGCGACTTTTGCGGGTGGCGAAGTTTGGGCCGTCTGCGTTGCGCCGTCGCCTTCCAGAAACGCCAGCACGGTGTCGCCGACATTCTTGCCGGTGATCGCCTGGAAAGCGGAATCCGCCACCGAAGCGATGAAACCGATAACGCCGCCGTACAGCGTGTCGCCCGCGATCTTTTCCGGGGTGCCGATCTTGTCGCCGGTGACGGCGCGGTAGATCGTCGAAACCACCGGGATGTGCTGCAGCGGATTGATGATGTCGAGCAGATCGCTGAACGAAAAGCCGGAATCGCTTGAACCCTGCGCCGAGGCCGCCGCCGCCGCGGGCCCCTGCGCGGCCGGGTTCACCGTATGGCTGGAGAAATCGATCGCCGTCATGGCGTCTGTCTAGCAAGCCTCTTGCCAGATCTCGGAGGCTGTATTCCGGCATCGGCCGCGCGGGCGCCCGGCAGATTTTGCCGCCTCAGAGAAGATGACCGGCCTTTTCGGCTTTGGTGCGCAGGTAAGCGCGATTGTGATCGTTGCTGGGGAAGGCGTGCGGCACCCGTTCCGTCACGGCGATGCCGGCGGCCTCGAGTCCTTTGACCTTTTGCGGGTTGTTGGTCAGCAGCCGCACCGACCTGTAGCCCAGCAATTCGAGCATCCGCGCGGCAACGGAATAAAGCCGCTCGTCGTCATCGAAGCCGAGCCGCTCGTTGGCCTCGATCGTGTCGAAACCCTGATCCTGCAAGCGATAGGCGCGCAGCTTATTGATCAGGCCGATGCCGCGTCCTTCCTGCGCCAGATAAAGCAGCACGCCGCCGCCCGCCTTGGAGATCGTCTCGATGGCGCCGCGCAGCTGCGCCCCGCAATCGCACTTCAACGAACCGAGCAGATCGCCGGTGAAACATTCGGAATGCAGCCGCGCCAATACCGGTCCGGGCGTCGGCGGACGATCGATGACGACGGCGATGTTCTCCGGCGCTCCGTCGCCGGAGCGGAAAGCGACCAACTCGGTATGTTCTGCGCCCTGCAGCGGCACGCGTGCGCGCGTCACCAGCTTCAAGCTTGCGGCGGCGTCCTTCTCGTAAGACGCGATATCTTTCGCCGAAACCGTGACAGCCTCGCGCTTCGCATTCGTCTTGCGCAGGATCGCCGCGGGCAGAAGGCCGGCGAGCTTGGCCAGCTTCACCGAGGCGGCGAAAGCTTCGGGGAGTTTTTCGCGGACCGGATCGAAAGGGCCTTTCAAGGGCGTCGCGAGGTCGGCCGTGGGATCGGCGATGGCGCGAATCCGCTCGGCCGTCATGCCGGCATCCAGCGGCAGGGCCACGACATCGGGCGTGTAAAGACGAATCTTCAAGGTGCGGGCGCGTGCGTGGCTGAGAACCAGTAAGGCGCCTTTACCAGGCAGATGCTCTGCGAGAGTTTCCGCTGCCAGCATCGTAAAGGCCGCGCGTCCTTCCAGGCGGATGGGCCGGCCCTGCCGCAACGCGTCGGCGGCGCGCGCCACGCGCGCAAGACCCGATCCGGACGGTGCCGATTTCGGACGTTTTCGGAAAGCTGGGCGGGTGGGCTTGCGCATGCGCCTTCCCAATACACCCGCGCCTCAAAACCGGGTAGAGTCCTGCGCCGCCCCTCGGATGAACCCCTCTATGTCGAGTAGCAAGCGTGTTTTGCTGGTCGAAGACGACGACATGCTCCGCACCTCTTTGGCCGAGCAGCTAAGCCAGGAAGGCGATTATACGGTCGCGGAAGCTTCCGATTGTGCCGGCGCATGCCGGATGGCGGCCGAAGGCCTGTACGAGTTCATGATCCTCGACGTCGGACTGCCCGATGGCGACGGCCGCGCGCTGTGCCGCGATTTCCGCGGTCAGGGCGTCACCTGTCCGATCCTGCTCTTAACTGCCGCGGACACCGACCGCGATGCCATCCAAGGTCTCGATTCCGGCGCCAACGATTACGTCACCAAGCCCTTCCGCTTTGCGGTACTGATGGCCCGCGTTCATGCCCATCTGCGCAGCCATGGCCGCAGCGAAGAGGCGATGTATCGCATCGGTCCCTATACCTTTCGGCCCAGCGCCAAGCTGCTGCTTGACGGCGAGTTGCGGAAGATCCGCCTGACCGAGAAGGAGACCAACATTCTCAAATACCTTTATCGCTGCGGCGACACGGTGCCGCGCGAAACGCTGCTGCACGAGGT
>JAGWVX010000182.1 GCA_018970685.1 Alphaproteobacteria bacterium
GAAGGGCACGAAAGTCCGTGTCGGCGCGGTTTCGGTTGAATGGCATGGGCTGCTGTTGAGCCGCGATACCATGCCCGATCTTCCCGACGGAATTCACTGGTCGACGGCCCCGGTCGCCGGAGGCTTTGCCCTCGAAATGACGGGCACCGCTCCGCTCGATCGCTTCATCGACAGCGAACAGGCGCTGCGGAATCTCTTGCGCATAGCGCGGGCCGCTGAACTAGTCTCCTACTCCGATCCGAAGAAATCCGTGTTCCGCTATGCCGGAATTGCAGACGGACGCTTGGACGCTTGTATCTTCTTTGCGCCGCCGGGTACCGCGCTGCCGCAGCGCGAATGGGCCGCTGGATTTCTTGGGCGCGATATCACCAGCACGGCGAGATTATCGCTTCTCTCCGGTCTCGCGCCAAGCGGCGAGGCGCAACAAGGCCCAATCGTCTGTTCTTGCTTCTCGGTCGGTATCGAGACGATCAGTGCCGCCATTCGCGCGAAGAATCTGCGCAACGTGGCGCAAATCGGCGCCATGCTGCGCGCGGGCACGAATTGCGGCTCCTGCATTCCCGAACTCAAGAAATTGCTGGCAGCCGAAACAGACCGGCTTTTCGAGGCGGTGTGATCATGACCGGCACGCTCGACGGATTGAAGATCTTGGTGCCCGAGACGCGCGATCTCGATCTCTTTGCGGAAATGCTCGAGAACGAAGGCGCCGTCGCGTTGCGATGCCCGCTTGTCGGAATCGAGGACTTGGAGGACCCGGCCGAGGCGTCGGCCTGGATCGCGCGGCTGATCGCCGACCGTTTTGACGATGTCGTTCTTCTTACCGGCGAAGGGCTGCGGCGGCTTCTCTCGCTCGCCGAAAAAACGGGTTGTCGCGAGGCATTCGTGGCGGCGCTCGGCCGTGTACGGATAATAACCCGTGGACCGAAGCCGGTCCGGGCCTTGCGCGAGATCGGGCTCGCGCCGTCCCTTGCTGCGTCGGCGCCGACCTCGCAAGGCGTGTTAGACGCTCTGGCCGGCTCTAATCTGGCCCGCCGGCGCATCGCTGTGCAGCTTTATCCAAGCGATGGCGCGACAATGCTGCCTGCTGAGCTGCAACGCCGCGGGGCAGTTGTCGATGTGGTAACGCCCTATCGCTACGTTTCCGAGGCCGACACGGAGAAGGTCGTCGAAACCATCCATGCCCTCGCCGCGGGCAAGATCGGCGTCATCGCCTTCACGAGCTCGCCGCAAGTCGAAAGACTAAGCCAGGTCGCACGCGAACGCGGTTTGGAGAAGGAGCTGGCCGATGGCCTCGCACGCGGGCAAGTCGCCGCCATCGGCCCCGTTGTCGAAGAAACACTCAAGGCGCATGGCGTCGCGGTTTCCATCTGTCCGCAGATCCCCCATCTGAAGCCCTTCGTACGCGCCATCGCCGCCGGTTGGAGAAAGCCGTGAGAGTCATGGGCTTCGTAGGTTCCAGCGGCAGCGGCAAGACGACGCTTATTGCCAATCTTCTGCCAGTTCTCACGCAGCTGGGGTTGCGCGTCTCGACCGCCAAACATGCCCATCACGGCTTCGACATGGACCGTCCCGGGAAGGACAGCTATCGCCACCGCGAGGCGGGCGCCGAAGAGGTGATGGTCGTCTCGAACGGGCGCTGGGCCTTGCTGCGCGAGCAACGCGATTACGAAGATGTTTCACTGCAGGCGCTGTTGCGGCGCATGACGCAAGTCGACCTCGTGCTGGTGGAAGGATTTCATCGCGCGGCGATGCCCAAAATAGAAGTCTATCGGCCAAGTCTGCAGAAGGCACCGCTATTCCCCAATGAGTCGGGCATCGTCGCAGTGGCGAGCGACGCCTTGGTAGAAACCGGCGAATTGCCGCTTCTGTCCCTGACCCATATGGCGCCGATGGCCGATTTCGTCCTGTCTTGCGCGGAGAACCTCTCATGAGCCTATTGCCCGCCGCAATTCTCGCCGGTGGACGATCGTCGCGGATGGGCGGCGGGGACAAATGTCTGTTGCGTCTGGGCCGCATGTCCCTTCTCGACCGCATCATCGGTGTTTTGGCCGCGCAAACAGATCCTATTCTGATCAACAGTAACAGCATTCCAGATCTATTCGATCGCACAAGTCTGGAGGTTCGCGCCGACGCAATAGCCGGACGATTGGGTCCGCTCGCCGGGATTGTCACCGCCATGCTTTGGGCGCGCGAGCGTTGCGCACCGATCGTATCGACGGTGCCGTCCGATACGCCCTTCCTGCCGTACAATCTCGCCGCGCGACTGCTCGAACCGTGCGGGGGCAGGCGAATAGCCGTAGCGTCGAACGACTTACACCTTCATCCTACGATCGGGGTCTGGCCGGTCATGTTGGCCGAACGCTTGTTGGACGACATCGAATGCGGTGTGCGGTCCGTATATTCGTGGCTCATGAACAAACCGTTCGACACCGTGCCGTTCGAAGCGAACGGCATCGATCCTTTTTTCAACATCAACACGCCAAGCGACCGGGAGCAGGCCAATGCGGGCCTTTAGACACGCAGATCAGGGCTCCAATGCGCGCGCAACCAGCGCATTGACGGCTCCGCTTTTCCAGCATTCGGGCGAGCTCTTGATCATGCTCGTTGGCGCGGATGACGGCGGCGCGCGCACCATCGAAGCTGGGCTCTCGGTCATTCCAGGTACAAGGCTCGTTCGTCACGAATCTCTATGCGATGTCGCTGCGAAGCTAGACCTCGCAATCGCGGATATCCTCATCTTGTCCTGCGCCACATTGAGCGTTGGCGTTATCGATGCTTTGCGCGCTGCGAATACCGATCACCCGCGTCCTATCATCGTTTTCGCAGAACAGGATAGGCGCGAGTTTACCGACGAGGTGATCCATGCCGGTGTCATGTCTTATGTCGTTGGCGGACTTGCCGAGAGCCGCGTCCGCCCCATTGTCGAAGTCGCGGTCTCTAGGTTCAAGATGTTCCAGCGCCTTTGCGACGAGCGCGACAAAGCGAAATCAGACTTAGCCGCGCGCAAAGTTATCGAGCGCGCCAAGGGCGTACTGATGGAACGCAACAAACTCAGTGAAGCGGACGCCTACAACACATTGCGGCGCTCGGCGATGGAGGAAGGAAGGACGATCTTCGAAATCGCGAATGCGGTGATCGCCGTGACGCGCCTGCTGAAAGTATGAGCAACGCATGCCTTCTTTCGTTCATTCCGATGAATTCGTACGCAACGCAAAACAAACAGTCTTTGTTCGGAAGATTTTCGTTGCAACACAGCAGGGAGTGCGACACAGTATCGATATAGAGAGTCCGCGAGATCAACGGCGATCCCACGCGGCGCAAAGCGGGCCAAGGGCGGCCTTAATCGGACAATGGCGTCTGTTGCGGCGATGATTTCGCCGCCAGGCGTTTTTTTTGTTTTGCGAGGGGAGCCGACGTGTACAGAACTTTTGTTTTCGTAATGGCAGGTGGGCTTGCGTTATCCGGAGTCACGCAAGCATCGTCGCTCGCCGACGCGCTTGCCGGCGGTAAACCGCTGGTCGATGTGAGGCTGCGCTACGAAGGTGTGAACGATGACAATTGCGCCCTTTGCGCCGGCAAGGACGCAGACGCCAAAACCTTGCGTGCGCGGCTCGGTTACGAAACCGGCACTTGGAATGGGTTTTCGGCACTTGCCGAATTCGATCAGATTTGGTCGCTCGGCCCGGAAGACTACGACAGCAAGTCGAACGGACACACGACGTTTCCTCTCGTCGCCGATCCGCAACTGACAACGCTCAATCGCTTGCAGCTTTCCTATAGCGGTATCGATCACACCACGATCACCGCAGGGCGCCAGGAAATTGTGCTCGGCGATGCGCGGTTCATCGGCAATGTCGGCTTCCGGCAGCACGAACAGACCTTCGACGGCGTCAGTGTCGTCAACACTTCGCTGCCGGACACCAAACTTTTCTATGCCTGGATCGGCGGCGTTAATCGCGTCTTCGGGCCAGGCAGTCACGGCGGACCAGCCATCGGCCATTACATCAGCGACAGCCATCTGTTCAACGCGGTCTATACCGGCGTGAGCCACCTCAAGCTCGAAAGTTATGTCTATCTCTTGGACTTGAAGGAGGCACCGGCCGCATCGACAGCAACCTATGGTGCGCGCGCGGAATGGCGCGAACCTTTGAGTGACGGGCTATCTGCGATGCTCGTTGGCGCCCTCGCCCACCAAAACGAATACGCCAGCAACCCCAACAAGGTCAGCCTCGACTATTGGACGCTTGAGGGCGGTCTTGCTTATGCCGGATTTAATGGCGGCATTGGTTACGAAGCTATGGGCGGCAACGGCAAGGTCGGCTTCTCGACACCGCTTGCCACCTTGCATGCCTTCGACGGTTGGGCTGATTTGTTTCTTGCTACGCCCGTGAACGGCATCGACGATTTCTACGGAAAGCTGTCTTACGTCTTCAAGAACGTACTCGGCGTTGCGAGGCTTGCTCCTCAGGTCGTCTATCACAGCTTCACGACCGACCGCACGAACGTCGGAATCGGAAACGAATGGGATCTGGCGCTTAACGCCGCCTTCGACAAGCACTTCAGCTTGAACGCGAGCTATGGGTCCTATGACGGCGCAGGCGTCGGTCAAGGCGGCTTCAAGGACAAATCTATCACTTGGCTCACAGCCAGCTACAAATACTGAAACGACGAGGCGACACTATGAAAACGCATAAGGTGGAACAACTCATCATCGCGACGGTCGGTTTCTTCTGGTGCTTTCTGATGTGGTTCTCGACCGCAGCGTTCAGCCCCTCGATTGCCGCGCATTACCACCTGAGTATCAAGGCGCTCGGTCTCTTGGCGAGTTCGGCGATCTGGATGGCGCCGATCGGGCGCATCCTTGCGGGCTGGGCCTCTGACCGTTTCGGCGCGCCGAAAACCTTCGCCTTCATCCTTGCCGGCTGCGGGCTGGTTTCCATCGCCTCGGCCTACACGACGAATTACGATCTTCTCTTTGCGGAGCGCGTAATCGTGGCAATTGCAGGCGTATCCTTCGTGGTCGGCATTCAGCATGTCGCCCAATGGTTCGACGAACACGAGATCGGCACCGCGGAGGGGCTTTATGCTGGGACCGGTAATGTCGGGGCTGGCGCCGGCGCGCTGATCTTGCCGCGGATTTTCGCGACGGATTACCACAGCGCGTTCCTCTGGCTCGGCGCGATCGCGCTCATCATTGCCGGCTGGTATCTCGTTCGCGGACGCGCCGCCAAGACCGTCGAAAAGCGCGTGCTCGCCAAAAGCCGCAGTGACTTGCGCAGCACCGTGTTTGTCTGGAGCCGCTATATCGCGATAGCCCTAATGTTCGCTTACGCGATGTCGTTCGGGCTTGAAATTGCGATGAACGCCTGGTTGCCGGGTTATTTCACGCACGGCTTCCATGCGGCCATCCTCGCGCTCGGGTTCACTGGCGTTGCCGGTTTGCAGATCGCGGCAGGAACCTTCGCGGCGGTGCAGTCCTTTACCGCCTCGCTCTTCCGCCCCTTCGCGGGCTTCATGTCCGATCTTTTCCAGCGCAAGGGCTGGACGCCCCTGCCCTTCATCGCCAAGACACTTCCTTATGCGCCCCGCCTGCATTGGCTTGGCATCGCCCTGATCTTGATCACGCTTGCCATGGCTGGACTGACGGCCGCCGGTTTAAGCGGCTCGCTGCACCTGTCCGTTTGCGTGCTCGTATTGCTGGGCGTAGCGATCTCCTTCGGCACCGGCGGTACGTTTGCCCTGGTTCCCCTGCTGTTTCCTGATCGCCCCGGCGCGGCGGCCGGCTTCATCGGCGGCGTTTCGACGGCGGCCGGGATTGTCTATCCGTTGATCTATGCGAGCGGCGCGAACATCCACATGGGTTATCTCACCGTCGCGCTCACCATGTTCCTGCCCTTCGTCCTCTTCTACTTCTGGGCGGCGCGATACGAACGTCACCCCGAGGAGCACGGGTTCATCTCCGGTGCCCTGTCTACTGAGAACGCTTGATAAGCCGTTTATTGACCATCGACCGCATGGAGGGAAAATGAGCACGACGAATTTGACGGACACCACCGTCCCGCATGAACCCTGGTACAAATATGGCGTTGCCTTCCTGGTATTCGAAATGGCCCTCGCCATGGTCGTATGCGCCTACTCGCTCTACATGACGTTCGAAGGACTCGGCGGCTTTCCGGGCAAATAACGAAGATGTTTTGCGGCTCGAACGTA
>JAGWVX010000183.1 GCA_018970685.1 Alphaproteobacteria bacterium
GTGGGATCTCACCGGGGAGTTCGAAATGCTTGCTCAGCGTCGCTTCGGGACTCTTGGGTCCCTCGCGTTTGTTAATGCGTTGCTTGTGACAACTGCTTTCACGCTGCCTGCGTACGGGCAGATCGAAGATGTGGTTGTGACGGCCGAAAAGAAAGCCGAAGACATACAGAGCGTGCCGATTTCCATCACGGCTTTGTCCGGTGAGGATCTTGCGGAACGCCAGATCAATACTTTCCAGGATCTTCAGTTCAACGTCCCGAGCGTGACGAACACGAAGACCAATTTCACCAGCTCGAACTTCGAAATCCGGGGTGTCGGATCAAGCGGCACCGGTGCGGCTACCGAGTCCGGCGTCGCCCTCAACGTAAACGATTATTATCTCAATTCGCCCGCGGTGGCCGAGACGGAATATTACGACATCGATCGTATCGAGGTTCTGCGTGGACCTCAAAGCACGCTGTACGGGCGCAATGCGACCGGCGGCTCGGTAAACGTCATCACGGCAAAACCCGATCTCGAGACCCTCAGCGTTGCCGTCCAAGGTGAATACGGCAATTACAACGACATGAAGGTGAACGGTGCGGTCAATATTCCCATCGTCCAGGATAAACTGGCGCTTCGCGTCGCTGGCTTATGGTGGAAGCGAGACGGCACGACCACGAACCTTTATGACAATTCGAAGGTCGATGGCCGCGATCAATGGTCGACGCGCGGTTCTCTGCGGTTCGAACCGACCTCCTCCACGACAATCGACCTGATGGTGCAGGCCTCGAGCGAAAACTCGACGCGCATGCGGTCGCAAAAGTCGATGTGCGATTTCGATCCGTCGGGCGTTTTGGGATGCTTGCCCGATAAGCTCGCGTACAACACGCCTAACATGAATTCGACGCTCGGCAACATTTCCGCGTCGCCACAGGTTGCTGCGGCTGTCTTTCAAGGACTACCGGCAGGCTTGCAGGGGTACTACAACACGGTCGTCGCGCCGTCGCTTGGCGTCACACCTGCTCCTGGTCTGACGGCGGGTGAAACGCTATTCGCCGCTTTGGGGTTGGGGCAGGCCAATTTGTCGGGAGCGCAAGCGAGCGGTCTTAATCCCGCAAACATGCACCAGATCAATACCGACTTCGATCCGACGTATCGCGCGAATGAATTGCTGATAACGGCTCAATGGAAACAGCATCTAAACAATTGGCTGGATATGACGCTGTTGGGCGGCTATCAGCACGCCGGTGTGGATTCGCGGCAGTCCTATTACAACACCGTCGGCAGCCCGATCATTTATTCGGCGCAACAAATCGCCTTGATCAACGGAATGGCGGCGCTTCCGGGCGGCGGTCACTCTTACAACAGCGCCCCGTTGTCGAACTTTAACCTGTTTCATGCCACCGCGATCGGCGGAGGACTTTACACGCTGTCTATTCCGACGTCTGCATTCGACAGCGGCAACTCCGGCACGATCGGCGGACATATCGCCGGGTACTCCGATATGAACAGCGGATCCGACCAGTCGTCGGGATATGACGTCCAGAAATCCGTCGAGCTGCGGTTCAATTCGGATTTGAACGGACCGGTGAATTTCCTGTTGGCGGGCTACTATCTCAGTTTCAACAACAAGGTCGACTATTACGTTAACGCTCCGGCGCTCGACTATGCGGGCTTGATGCTCGGGGCGCTGGCATTGCCGGTCACAGATCTCCTGCCGCCTGGATCGACGCCGGGCGTGCCAATGGCGGCTGGCCCGTCTTTTTATTGGAACGCGGAAACTTATACGCTGACGTCCAAAGCGGCCTTCGGCGAGGTCTATTATGACGCCGTTCCCAATCTGCTGAAATTCACCGCCGGTCTTCGCTACACGGAGGACAGCAAGGCGCTAACCGGCCGTACGACGCTTTACAATGCGTTTGTTCCGGTGGGTACGACAAATCTGGACAGTCCGGTTCCCTATATCGCCACAACACCCTTTGGCGGACTTCAGGGTCCGACGGCGTACGCAACCCAGGTGACCAAGAACAACGCCGTGACAGGCCGGTTCGTCGTCAACTACACGCCGACACTGCCATTCACGGAACAGACGATGTTCTACGCATCCTACTCGCGCGGCTACAAGGCCGGCGGGTCCAATCCGCCGCTGCCTGCGGGCGCGCCTGCGTCGCTGAACAGCTACAAGCCGGAGTTCGTGAACGCCTATGAAGTGGGCACGAAGAACTTGCTTCTCGGCGGTACGCTGCAGGCCAATGCGGATGTCTGGTATTACGACTACAAGGCGCTGCAGGTCGCGGCAATCGTCGACAAAGACGCCATCAACGAGAATGTCGATGCGACGCTCTGGGGCATCGAGGGCGAGTTCCTGTGGGCGCCGAACGATCGTTGGCAGTTCAACATGACCGTGGCGAACAACCACTCCGACATCGGGAGCACGTCTCTGGCCGATCCTCGCAATCCGACGCATGGCGATCCCAACGCCACGTTGATCAAGGATCTCGGCAGCGCCGAAACCTGCGTCGTTACCAACGATGCTGGCTATCCCGACTGGACCACGGTAGCGGCGGCGACACCGTTGCCGGTGATTCCGCCGGCAGCGGCTACTCCGGGCGTGGCGCATTCGGGCTTCAGCAGTTGCTCGAACATTCCGCTGGTGATTGCCGGGTTGCCCGCCGCTCTCGCGGGCCATTACCACTATTACGCCAACGGAGAACCGGTCAGCTTGAAGGGCAATTCGCTGCAGAACATGCCGACAGGCTCGATCGGTTTCGGCGCTCAATATACGATGCCGTTCGACAGCGGGTTTAGCTTGGTGACGCGGGTTGACGCCTATTGGCAATCCGACATGTGGGGCACGATCTTCAACGACAATCCAATCGACAGGATCAGCAGCTACTTCATCGCCAATGCGCAGATGCAGCTGAATGCCCAAGACAGCAAGTGGTACGTGCGCGCCTTTGTCAACAACATGTTCGACAAGACTTATGTCACGGGCATGTATGTTTCCGACCCCGCGACCGGACTGTTCACCAACGAGTTCGTCGGCCAGCCGCGGACCTACGGTTTGGTGCTCGGCACCAAGCTGTAGATTGGGTAACCGAACTTAACGAAAGAGGCGCCAAGAAGACGGCGCCTCTTTTTTTATGTTGCGTGGCGGACCCGAGCTTCGTTCCTCCGCTTGCCTAACCGCTCACCGAAACGGTCGAGGTACACATAGATCACGGGTGTGATATAGAGGGTCAGCAGCTGCGACAGCAGCAGGCCGCCGACCACCGCCAGTCCAAGCGGGCGGCGGGACTCCGAACCACTTCCCAGACCAATGGCAATGGGAAGCGTGCCCATCAGCGCCGCCATGGTTGTCATCATAATCGGACGGAATCTCACGATGGCGGCCTCGTAGATGGCTTTTTCGGCCGGCACGCCCTCGCCGCGTTGACGGGTGAGCGCGAAGTCGATCATCATGATCGCGTTCTTCTTTACGATGCCGATCAGCATGATCATGCCGACGAACGCATAAAGGCTGAGCGGCGTGCGAAACAGCGCCAAGGTCAACAAGGCGCCCACCGCGGCGGACGGAAGGCCGGACAGAATAGTCAACGGGTGGACGAAGCTTTCGTAAAGGATGCCCAACACGATGTAGACGACGATGATGGCGATGACCAACAGCTCCGCGACATTTCCCATGGAGCTTTGGAACGCCGCTGCCGTGCCCTGAAAACTCGTCTCTATTCCTTCGGGCAGGTCGATCTGCCTCTTCACTTTTTGAATCGCTGACACCGCATCGCTGAGCGCCATCCCCGGTCCAAGGTCGAACGATACGGTGGCGGCTGGCAGCTGGCCCTGATGATTTATGCTGAGCGGGGTTGTGCTGTGTCCGATCTTCGTCACTGCATTCAACGGCACAAGTATGCCGTTGCTCGACGCAACGTAGAGATTGGAGAGCGCCGCGGCATCGAGCTGATCTCGTTGTCTTAGCTCCATAATAACCTGGTATTCGTCCGTCGAGCCGTAGATCTGAGATACTTGCTCGCCGCCGAACGCAGTCCCCAGGGCCTGCTCGATGGCCGTGGGCGTGACGCCAAGGGCGGCGGCGCGATCGCGGTCGATGCCGACGGTAACGGTTGGCGTCGATAGATAAAGGTCGTTCGTGACGCCAAAGAACCCCGGTTGCGCGGCGAGAGCCTTGGTCAAACGCGTCGTCGCGTCCTGCAGCTCGTCGAGGTTCAAGTCTTGAAGCGTATACTGATATTCCGACTTCGATTCCCGCCCTCCGATACGCAGGCTCGGCGGATTCTGCGGATACAGTTTGAGGCCAGGTATATGCGAGAGCTTGGGCCGCAGTTCCTGAATGATCTGGTCGGCGGACAAACTCCGTTCGGACCGTTCCTTGAGATGCAAGATCAGCCGGCCGGTGTTGGAGTCGGCCACAAACGACATGACGCCGTGTACGTTGGGATCGGCTTGGACGATGCGTGCCGCCTGCAGCTGATATTTCACCATCTTGTCGAACGAGGTTCCGTTCGCCGCTTCGGTGCTGACCCGGATCATGCCGGTGTCTTCGCTGGGCAGGAAATCCTGCGGCATGACGTAGAACAACGCCACCGTTGCGGCTAGGCTGGCCAGGAATATCGCGAATATTGTGGGACGGTGTGCGAGGCTCCAGCGCAGGGTCCGCTCATAGAAGGCATGCATTTGATCGAGCGCCCGCTCGCTCCAGCGATAGAAGGCGCTATGCCGTTGGCCGCGTTCGTCCTTGAGGATGCGGCTGCAAAGCATCGGCGTCAGCGTCACCGATACGATGCCAGAGAAGACGATGGCCAGAACGATCGTCACGGCGAATTCGTGCAGCAGCCGGCCGACGATGCCGCCCATGAAGAGCACCGGAATGAAGACCGCCGCCAGCGATACCGTCATGGACAGAATAGTGAAGCCGATTTCTCGAGCGCCCTTAAGAGCGGCGTCGAAGGCTGTTTCGCCTTCTTCCACATGGCGCACGATGTTTTCGAGCATGACGATGGCGTCGTCGACGACGAAGCCGACCGAGAGCGTCAGGGCCATCAGCGAAAGATTGTCGAGACTATAGCCGAAATAGGACATCCCCGCGAAGGTGCCCACTACGGCGATCGGCAGCGCCAACGAGGGTATGAAGGTCGCCGAGAGAGTGCGCAGGAAGACGAAGATGACGCCGACCACAAGAATGGCCGCGATCACCAATGTCAGCTGTACGTCGGCCACGGAAGCGCGAATCGAGTCGCTGCGATCATGAACGATGTCGAGCCGCATGGAGGCCGGAAGCTGCGCCATGAAATGCGGCAGCACCTGTTTGATCTCCTTGACAACCTCGATCGTGTTGGACCCAGGTTGACGCTGGACGGCAAGAACGATGGCGCGATGTCCATTAAACCAGCTCGCCGTGCGGATGTTTTCGACGCTGTCGAGGACGGTCGCGACGTCCTTAAGCCGGACCGGCGCCCCGTTGCGGTAGGCGATCACCTGCCTGGCAAACTGCGCCGCATCGGTCAGTTGGCCGTTGGCGTGAATGACGTTCGCGCGAGTCGGACCGTTTAAAGTGCCGGTCGCGATGTTGACGTTCGCCGCATCGACGGCATTCGCCAGCTGATTGATACCGATCTGCCGCGCAGCAAGCGCCGCCGGATCGGGCTGTATCCGCACGGCGTATTTCTGCGATCCGTAGACGTTGACCTGGGCGACGCCGTCCAACGTCGAAAGTTGCCGTGCCAGCAGCGTTTCAGCGTAGTAGTCGACCCGCGATAGAGGCAATGTCGGCGAGCTCATTGCCAGGAATAGGATTGGGCTGTCCGCCGGATTGACCTTGCGCAGGGTCGGCGGGGTCGTCATCTGCGGCGGCAGTTTGCGCAGCACCGACGAAATCGCCTGCTGCACATCCTGCGACGCCGCGTCGATATTGCGGTCCAGCTTGAACTGGATAGTGATCTGCGTGCTGCCGAGGGAGCTCGAAGACGTCATCGAGTCGATGCCGGCGATCGTCGAAAGCTGGCCTTCGATAGGGGTCGCCACGGCGGACGCCATGGTCTCCGGGTCGGCGCCCGGCAGATTCGCCGACACCACGATCGTTGGGAAATCGACGCTGGGAAGTTCGCTTACCGGAAGCGTCGCATAGCCAAAGGCGCCGAAAATCAGCAACGCCGACATCACCAGCGTCGTCATCACCGGACGAAGGATGAACGGTTCGGA
>JAGWVX010000184.1 GCA_018970685.1 Alphaproteobacteria bacterium
ACACCGGCACCGATAATGACGACCTTCATATTGTCCTCCATTGCGCGGTCCAAGCAGCGACGCACATGCCCGCCGCGACGGAACAAAGAACACCTAAACTATAAGAGACTGGCACGAACCTGTCCGGAAAGACGCAGGCCGGCATCGCCGTAAAAACTTCGGTGCCTCTCATCAGACCAGAGACGACAAATGCGACTGCCAGCTTGAGCGCAAAATCGACGATGACGGCCTTCTGCGCAAGTCCATGCGCTGTGCCGGTCGGCGGCCACCGTAAGTCGATTTTCCAAAAAATTTCTAAGAAAACGCCAACTTGCGCCGATGTTTTCGTAATACCCAATCAGGTTGTACGTAAACGGAGCAACACCGGTCGCGACCGGAGGAACCGCCCGTCTAGAACTCGGCGCCGAAGTCGATGTTATTGGAATAGCAAGGCGCCAATGCTGCGTCGCGCCGATGGAGGTCTGCGTAGCCGACGTGCCTTCGAAGCTCGCGCCCGGCAACATCGCACTCAGATTGGACCGTGTCGTAGTGCACAATGGAGATGGCCTAACCTGGAAACCATCCACTACTTCATAGACGAGATTCAGAAATGGTAAGAACGATTGATAGGTGTGAAGTGTTGTGGCTGCCGTGTTGTAGGTCGGACATATTCCGTCTTCTTATTTTTTGGGTTTGTCTATCTATGGGAGCGCTACCTTGGCGTCTCGACGCACGAGTCTGATACCGATTTCTTGCTGTTCTTTGCTGTTTCTCGCAAAGTGCAGCGCTTTTGCAACAGGCCCGCAGCTGCTCACGCGTTTTTTGATCGCTTCGACAAGTGGCCTTTCGCCGAGTGCTGTCTATAGTTGCCGGTGAACGAACAACCTTTTTACTGAGAGACATTGATATGGAAAAGGCCACATTCGGCGCAGGATGCTTTTGGGGCGTTGAGACCTTCTTTCGTCAAGTGCCGGGCGTGATTGACGCGGTGTGCGGCTATGCAGGCGGCCATCTCGATAGTCCTAGCTATAAACAGGTCTGCAGTGACAAGACCGGCCATGCCGAAGTCGTAGAGGTCACCTACGACCCCTCGAAAGTTTCCTACGGTATGCTGGTGGACGTATTCTTCATGAATCACGACCCCACGACGCTGAACCGTCAGGGGCCTGATGTTGGCACACAATACCGCTCGGTGATCTTCGCGCACTCGCTCGATCAGGAACGTGTCGCACGCGAGAAGAAGGCGACGCTGGATGCTTCTGGCAAGTTCAAGCGTGCCATCGTCACGACGGTCGAGCCTGCCCCGCCCTTCTGGCGCGCCGAAGAATATCATCAACGCTATTTTGAAAAGAATGGCCTGCCGTCCTGTCATGCGAATTTTGCGGAGCACTGAACAATGCGCAACGCGCTTGCGGGAGTATTCATCGTGCTGATGGCCGTAACAGCAACCAGCGCCTCAGGGCAAATCAGTCGAGGCGATCGGTACTCTGGTCTTCCTTGGGCAACGCGCTCACCGGTTTTAGCGCAGCATGGCATGGCTGCAACCGAACAACCGCTGGCAACCCAAATCGCCATCGATATTCTGAAAAAAGGCGGCAGCGCGGTCGATGCGGCCATTGCAGCCAACGCGGCCATCGGTCTGATGCAGCCGGTGTTGAACGGTATAGGCGGCGACTGCTTCGCCATCGTTTACGATCCCAAGACGCACAAGGTGTACGGATACAACGGTTCCGGCCGTGCGCCGATAGGTCGTGATCTTGCCCAGCTAAAAGCTGAGATCGAGGCCGCCTACAAAAAAGCCGGTATGCCCTACAAGGCACATATACCGCCTGTCGGTTCGCTGCCTGTCACGGTGCCGGGCACCGTCGACGCTTGGTTTGCACTGCACGACAAGTTCGGAAAATTGCCCATCAAGGAAGATTTGGCGCCCGCTATCGCCTACGCGGAGAACGGTTTTCCGGTGACGGAGCTCATCTCGCTCTACTGGAAGGAAAACATGGCGGCGTTCGAAAAACGTCGCGCGCTCATCGAGGAATTCGATAACGCCAGGCGCACCTATTTGATTCCCGATACCAACGGCGGCCATACGCCCTCCCAAGGTGAGATCTTCAAGAATCCCGATCTTGCGCATACCCTGACAATGATCGCCGACGGCGGCCGCGATGTGTTCTACAAAGGCGTCATTGCCCACGTCATGGACGCCTACTTCAAACGCATCGGCGGCGATCTGCGCTATGCAGATTTCGCTGCGCATCACGGCGAATGGGTGACGCCGCAATCCGTAGATTACCATGGTTACGACGTCTATGAACTGCCCCCCAACGGCCAGGGCTTTGCTGTGCTTGAGATGCTGCAAATCCTCAAGCATTTCGACCTGAAGAAAATGGGCGTGGGATCGACGGATGCCCTCACGGCGATGATCGAGGCTAAGCGGCTCGCCTTCGAGGACCTCGCGAAATATTACGCCGACCCGGCCTTCGTGAAGATTCCGATGAAAGGTCTGATCTCCGCCGCTTATGGGGCGAAGCGCGCCAAGGAAATCGATCTGCAACGCGCTAATCCCGATATCGGCCCGGGCGACCCGCAGCTGTTCAACGGTGACACCATCTATCTTACGACTGCCGACAAGGATGGCATGATGGTCTCGCTGATTCAGTCGAATTATCGTGGTATGGGATCGGGACTGGTGGCTGACCACCTCGGATTCATGTTCCAGGATCGCGGCGAGTTGTTCTCGCTTAATCCGCATGCTGCCAACGTCTACGCGCCCGGCAAGCGGCCGTTCCACACAATCATCCCAGGCTTCATCATGAAGAACGGCCAACCTTTCATGTCGTTCGGTCTGATGGGCGGAGACATGCAGCCCCAAGGGCACGTGCAAATTCTGACAGATATTATCGACTTTGGCATGAACGTGCAGGAGGCTGGCGACGCCGCGCGTTGGCGGCATTACGGCAATGCCGAACCGACCGGTGAACCGTCGCAGGGCATCGGCACAGTGGAGATGGAAAGTGGTTTCAGTCCGGAAGTGAAAGCCGAGCTGGAAAAGCGCGGCTACAAAGTCGTCCCCGGCACCGGCGCTTTCGGCGGCTACCAAGCGATCATGTGGGACGCCAAGAACCGCGTCTATTGGGGCGCTTCCGAAATGCGCAAGGACGGCGAAGCGATGGGGTATTGAACCCCTATCCCGCTGCCAACTTTTCTGCCTTTTCGTCGGCAAGGCGCAGATTGTTGAGGATCAGCAGCAGCGCTACCACGCTCATCATCGACGACGGTATCCACAAGATCAGTCCGCCGTAATGCTGGTCCGCGATCGCGCTGATGGGCAGGATGCGGCCGCAAATTTTATAGACCGGATAGACGTCCTTGTTAGTCAACGCCAGCAGCGCACCTATCAGGATCTGCGGTGGAACCACGGCACCCACCAACAGCGCCCGTATCCCCATGCCCAGCCGCGCTGGCGGCTTCGACCTCGGATCGAGAACCAGACACCAGAAGAAGATGCCGTCGACCGCCATGCTCCAATTCATCAGGTCGTAGAGATTGTCGTCCAGCATGACACGGGCATGGATGTCGGGGATAAGCCAAAGATAGATCAGCCCGACGAACACAACCGGCGCTACGGCCGGGTGCTGAATGAAGTCGACGGCGCCGCGTATCGGCGACGATTTCAGAATTGGCTTTAGAAACGCAGGGATGCCGCGCCACACGACGGACCCGGCCCCGCCCAATGCGATCAGAAACGGCCCCAGATGATGCAGCACCAGATGCTGGAAGCGGTGGAAAAAGAACATGTGCTGGGAAAGATAATCGTAGCGCGTCTGCACTGCGGCATAGCTCAGCAATACACCCAGCACGAATAACACGCGGCGCCAGATCGGTGGACGGTCCGGGGCCCTCATATGCCACAGCCCGCGTATGAACCAGCCGAGCGTCAGTATGGTCAGCAGAAAGACCGGCCAAGAGAACTCCCACGGCATCCATACCGGCAGGTCGGCGGGAAAGAAGCGGCACAGAACATAGACGACCGCACCGACGCCTAGTACTGCGCCATAGGCGAGCCAGCCGGTCAGTGTTCTGTCGCTCTTGGCCTTGGGCAGGGTCATCGCCGCCATCTTGCGCATTTGCCCGGCCCGCGCCAGCGCCTTACAGGAAATTCATCGTCCGCGCCCTGACAAGGCGCCAGTCGCATGTTATGGCCGGAGGAATGAGACGGGCCCTCGCATGCGTGCTGCTGGCTGTCGCCCTGACGTCTTGCAGCCAGTCCAAGAAACCGTGGTACGGTTCCGACATCACGGGCGTAATGCCGAAGCTATCGTTCGCGATGGTGCGCGCCAATGACGATAGACAGGTCACCGCCAACGACTACCTCGACCGCATCGTGTTGCTCTATTTCGGCTACACGAATTGCCCCGACATCTGCCCGACAACACTCGCCAATCTGTCGGACATGTTGCAAAAGCTGGGTCCTGAAGCCAACAAGGTACGGGTTCTGTTCGTCACGGTTGATCCTAACCGCGATACGCTGCCTGTGCTCAAGAAATATGTCGCGGCCTTCGCGCCGCAGATGGATGGTTTGCGCGGCACCCCCAACGCTATCGCCGCGCTGGCCAGGCGCTACCGCGTCGCCTACAGCGTGACGCCGGCCGGCCCGCGCCATCCCTACACTGTGACGCACTCCAGCGCCGTGTTTCTCTTCGACACCGCAGGCCGCGCGCGGTTGGTGACGCTGTCCACTGACGACTCTAATGGCCTCGCCAACGACGTGAGACGGTTGCTGAATTAACCGCCTAATACCACTGTAGCAGGCGCACGTCGCTCGCGCCGCCAACCTCTTTCTTAAAAGCATTCACATCACTCAGCGTTCCGTCGGCGTTGTGATAGTGATACGGGTAGACGACTTTCGGCCTGAAATCCCGCACCCATTTCGCCGCCGCTTCGACCGTTTCGGTGTAAGGCAGATTCATCGGCACGAAGGCCACGTCGATATGGCTGAGGTGCGCCAGCTCCGGCGTCTCTTCCGTATCGCCGGCGATATACACACGTCGACCGCCGAACGTCAGGATGTAGCCGTCGCCGAGCCCCTTGGGATGGAATTTCACCCGGTCGGGCGTCGTGTTGTACATCGGCATGGCCGCGACCGGAATCGTGTCGATCACACTCTTGTCACCGTTTTTCATGACTCTGGTTTTCGCCTTCAGATCGTCTGGCATCGCATCGTACACGTTCTGCGGCGACACGATTTCCGTGTCCGGGCCGGCAACCGCTTCCAGGATCGGAATATTGAAGTGATCGAAGTGGATGTGCGTGATGAGGATCACGTCGGGCTTCGGCAAGGCGCGGTATTCCGCAGTCGGATCCGCCGCCTTCGACCCCTCCACGACTGGTGCCGGATCAACCAGCACATGCAAGCCGTTCCAGCTCAACATAAACGACGCGTGATGAACCGCGTGAACCTCCAGCGCACCCTTCGCCGTGACAATCGTGTCGTCAGTAGGGGCGCTCATGGCCCGCCCTATGCAAGCGACTAGCAAGATAAAGCCAGCGGCCTTCCATCTCACATTCGTCACAACGGAATCCTTTCCACTTCATTCCGCACCTCATTCTTAAGAGGAACTGGAATTCCAGGGCGAAGCGTAAACCCGTCGACGCCCGCGCGCTAGATGTGCAACGCCCTCTTGTCAGCGTCGAGCACGGCTTCGTGCATCATTTCCGACAGTGTTGGGTGCGGGAAAATCGTGGCCGAGAGTTCCGCCTCGGTTAGTTCTCCGCTCTTGGCAATGGCATAGCCTTGAATCAATTCCGTGACTTCCGCACCGATCATATGCGCACCAAGCAGTTCGCCAGTGTCGCCATCGAACACCGTTTTGATCAGACCTTCGGAATCGCCCAGTGCAATCGCCTTGCCGTTGCCAATAAAGGGGAAGCGACCAACCTTGACCGTGCGGCCGCTCGCCTTTGCTTTCGCCTCCGTCATGCCGACCGACGCCACCTGCGGCCAGCAATAGGTACAGCCTGGTACCTTGGACGCATCCAACGGATGTACGCCCTTTACGCCGGCAATACGTTCGGCGACGATCACGCCCTCGTGCATGGCCTTGTGCGCCAGCCACGGAGGACCAACTAAATCGCCGATAGCCCAAATGCCCGGCACGCCGGTCTCGCCCCATTCGTTGACCACGACATGCGTCTTCTCGACCTTCACGCCGGC
>JAGWVX010000002.1 GCA_018970685.1 Alphaproteobacteria bacterium
CTTTCGGCAGATCGAGCCATGCGCGGATCGCCCGTTCCAGAGCGCGCGCGAAATAACCGAGATCGGCTTCGATCCGGCGCTCCTCGAACATGCCTTCGGCCAGCGCCCCCAATACATAAAGTGTCGCCGCGCCGCCGATACGCAAACGGAATGCCGCCAAGCTCTTGTAGGCGGCACCGCCTCGGCCAAAGAGTAGTTCGCCGCCGCCGGAAAGAATCGCACCCATGCCTTCGGGGCCGACAACCGCCGACACGGTTCCCGGCGCGATCAGCCGCACGCCTTCGGTACCGGTCGGCGCGATGCCGTCGCCGCTTTCGATACAGAATACGGCCTTGTCGGCGCCGAAGGCGGATGCGGCGTTGGTCGCAACCGCGATGGCGTCCGCGAAACTCCGGGCGTCCAGCAGATCGAGCACGAAGCGGCGCACGCCCTCGCCCAACCTAGCGCTCCTGTCCTGAGAGCCTTTGAGCGCGTCGCGCTCGATCTTCAGCGCCTGATTCTCGGCGGCAAGCCGCTCGATGACGAACCGCTGCAGGTCGCGGACCTCTTCGCCCGCGAATCGTTCGGGCAGCAGCAGCGCCAGCAACTCGCCGTCGGCCGCCAAGCGCGCCCGGTTCATCCGGATATAAGCCTTGACCGCTTCGGCGGCCGCTTCGGCCGGCTGCAGAGATTTTGCGCTTTCGCTCATACCTTGTCCGCGGCGCTAGTAGGATTGACCAAAGAGAATCGCAACCTCAAGTGTAACGCATGAAGGACATGGCGCTAAAGCCCGCAGATGCCCCCGCCGAGACGGCGGGCGTTCTGCTGCCTTTGCCGCTGGCGGGCGCCTATGACTACAAGCTGCCGCGCGGCATTCGCGCGGCGCGCGGGTTGGTGGTGCGCGCCCCTTTGGGTTCGCGCGAGAGCTTAGGCGTGGTGTGGGGAAAAGCCGAAGGCGCCGTCGGCGACAACCGATTGAAAGAAGCCGTTCCGCTGGATGGACAACCGATTCTGCCGGCGGGGTTGTGCGATTTCATCGATTGGGTCTCCCATTACACGCTGACTCCGCCCGGCCTGGTGCTGGCCATGGCGCTGCGCTCGCGCCAAGCCTTCGAGGCGGAAATCCGCCGCACCGCCTATGTGAAGGGAGAGGAGCTGCCCAAGCGGATGACGCCAACGCGCCAGCGCGTGCTTGACGTCGCCGCGGATGGGTTGGCGCGCTCCATACCGCAACTTGCCGAAGACGCGAATGCGACGCCGGCGGTGGTACGCGGCTTGGTGGAGGCGGGCGCGCTGCTGGAAACCGAGCTTCCGGAGTTTCCGCCGTTCGAGACGCCCGGTCCGGACTTTGCCGGGACGACGCTCAACACCGAACAGGATCTGGCGGCGCATCTGCTGCGATCGGGCGTGGCGGGACACCGCTTCGCCGTCAGCTTGCTCGACGGCGTGACCGGTTCCGGCAAGACCGAAACCTATTTCGAAGCCGTCGCCGAAGCGCTGCGCCGCGAGCGGCAAACACTGATCCTGCTGCCCGAAATCGCGTTGACGGTGCAGTTCCTCGACCGCTTTGCGGAACGTTTCGGCGTGCGGCCCGCCGAATGGCATTCCGATCTGTCACAGCGCGAGCGGCGCCGGACCTGGCGCGCGGTGATGAGCGGCGAGGCCCGCGTGGTGGTCGGCGCGCGCTCGGCGCTGTTCCTGCCGTTCAAGGCGCTCGGCCTGATCGTCGTCGATGAAGAGCACGAGCAGGCCTACAAGCAGGAAGACGGCGCGATCTATCACGCGCGCGACATGGCGGTGGTGCGCGGCCGCATCGAGAATTGTCCGGTGGTGCTGGCGAGTGCCACGCCGTCGCTCGAGACTTATGTGAATGCCACCAGCGGACGCTATGCGCATCTGCGCCTGCATCGCCGTCACGGCGAAGCGGTGATGCCGCAAGTGCGTTTGATCGACATGCGCGAGGCCCGCGGCGAGCCGGGCACCTTCCTGTCGCCGCCTCTGCGCGAGGCGCTGGCGGTGACGCTGGGCGCCGGCGAACAAGCCATGCTGTTTCTCAACCGGCGCGGCTATGCGCCGCTGACGCTATGCGCCGCCTGCGGCCACAAGATGGTTTGCCGGCAATGTTCGGCTTGGCTGGTGGAGCATCGCTATCGCAAGCGATTGGTCTGCCATCACTGCGGCTTTGAAACGGCGACGCCGCCGCAATGTCCGCAATGCGGCGAGTCCGGAACGCTGGCGGCCTGCGGGCCGGGCGTGGAGCGTGTGGCGGAAGAGTTCAAACTCGCTTTTCCAGAGGCGCGCGTCGCCATCGCTTCATCCGACACGCTGCACGGCCCTTTGGAGACGCAGATGGCCATCCGCGCTATGGCGAAGCGCGAGACCGATGTGTTGATCGGCACGCAAATCGTGGCCAAAGGCCATCACTTTCCGCAATTGACTCTGGTGGGCGTGGTCGATGCCGATCTCGGCGGCTCGGACGGCGACGTGCGGGCCCGCGAGCGGACGTTCCAGCTGCTGCATCAGGTGGCGGGACGTGCGGGACGCGCGGAAAAGCCGGGCCTGGTGCTGATGCAGACGCGCAATCCCGACGACGCGGTCATGAAGGCGCTGGCGGCTTCGGATCGCGACGCTTTCTACGAGCAGGAGCGCCGCTCGCGCGAGATCACGCGCGCGCCGCCGTTCGGCCGTTTGGCGGCGATCATTCTTTCCGGCCGCGACGGCGAGGCGGTGCGTGTGGCGGGGCGGGAACTGGCGAAAGCCGCGCCGGCTGCCCGCGGCGTCAAGGTTTGGGGACCGACACCGGCGTTTTACTCGCTGTTGCGCGGACAGACGCGCGAGCGGCTATTGGTGCAGGCCGAGCGCTTTGTCGATGTTCAGGCCTATCTGCGCGCCTGGCTCGCATCGGTGAAACTCGCAAAACCGGTGCGGCTGACGGTCGATGTCGACCCGGTGAGTTTTTTCTAGAAGGAACGTTTCCGACGAGACCTCAAGGCGCGTTCGAGCCGGAAAATTCCATGCACTGCTTATACATCGTCGTCGCACGGTACTTCTGGGTCGCCAGATCGAAACCGTTGCTGGCCGCGCTTTGAGCGGCGGACGCCGCGACGTCGCGGCACCAGGCTTCGGATTTGGAGACCGTGGGAGCCGTGGCGGCGTCGGACGCCGGCGCCGTGCCGGTGTCCTCGGTAGCTTGTTGCGCGACCGACGCGCTCTGCTCCGGCTGCCCAAGGCCGACATAGTTCATCGTATGATTCCAATCAGCGTCGGTACAGCTGGAGAGCAGGAGACCCGCGACGGCCGCCCCGATGATGCGAATGTTCATGTTGTCGTCACTTTCAAAATCCTCCTGACCCTAGCACAACTTGCAGACCAAGCGACCCGGCATAATGATCGTCAGGCGGCCCGGACATCCGTCTTGGCAAAATCGCCGCCGACATAAAGAAGCGGTGCGTTCAAGGCTTTCGCCGCGGCGTAGGAAAAGCAATCTCCGAGATTGAGTTTCGCCGGATGACGGCCCTTGCCGTAGGTGAGAAACGCGTGCTGCGCCCACTCGACTTGCGCTTCATCGGCGGGATAAAGCGCAATCCCAGCCCTCTTTATGTTTTCATCAACAACGGTCTTGGAATCCGAATAGGCCCGCGACAACACCATCGTCGCCTCGACGATCGACATCGGCGATATGAACCTTTCGGTCTCCGCAAATACGCGCCTGGAAAGTTGCTCGAAACCCGGCTCATTCAGAGCGATGGCAACAATGACCGATGTATCGACGACAATCACACCGGCAATCCGTTCTCGTCATAGAGATCGTCCATTAAATCCTGCATCGTCCGCGTGTCGCCGCGCGCGCGGCGCTCGGCGGCGACCGCCTCCTGAAGCGGACGGATGGCGGCCATAAATTCTTCTGCCGTCCGTGCCGGCCTAACCGCGGGCTTCACGCGCGCCAACCGCTCGATAGCCGCCTTCTCGACCGCTTCGGTCAGGCTCTCGCCCGTCGCCGCTGCCAGATCACGGATCGCTTTTTCTGCCGTCGGGCTCTTGATGTTAAGACCCATTTCTACCTTCCAATGGTATATTTCTACCATGAAATGGTATAAATCGCAACCTATTGAAGTTCCCTGACATCCGTCAGATGTCCAGTGATCGCCGCCGCCGCCGCCATCGCCGGCGACATCAGATGCGTACGCCCGCCGCGGCCCTGGCGGCCTTCGAAATTACGGTTGGAGGTCGAGGCGCAACGCTCGCCCGGCGCCAGCTTGTCGGCGTTCATCGCCAAGCACATCGAACAGCCCGGCTCGCGCCATTCGAAGCCGGCGGCCAGGAATATCTGATCCAAACCCTCTTCCTCGGCCTGATGCTTCACCAGACCGGAACCGGGAACCACCATAGCGCCGACATGGGCGGCAACCTTCTTGCCTTTGGCAATCGCGGCGGCAGCCCGCAGGTCTTCGATTCGCCCGTTGGTGCAGGAACCGATGAAAACGCGGTCCACCTTCACATCCGTCAGCTTCGTGCCGGGCTTCAAATCCATGTACGCGAGGGCGCGTTCGATCCCGGCGCGCTGATTCTCGTCGTTCACAGAGGCGGGGTCCGGCACCACGCCGGTGACCGGCAGAGCTTGTTCCGGTGACGTGCCCCAGGTGACCATTGGCACGATATCACGCGCTTCGAGCACGATTTCGGCGTCGAACACCGCGTCGTCGTCGGATTTCAGCGTCCGCCAATATTTGACCGCCGCTTCGAAGGCCGCCGCTTTGGGCGCGCGCGGCTTGCCCGCGATATAGGCGAACGTCGTTTCGTCGGGCGCGATCAGGCCGGCGCGCGCACCGCCCTCGATGGTCATGTTGCACAAGGTCATGCGGCCTTCCATCGACAGACCCGTGACGGCATCGCCGGCATATTCGATCACATAACCGGTGCCGCCGGCGGTGCCGATCTTGGCGATGACGGCAAGCGCAATATCCTTCGCCGTGACGCCGGCCGGAAGCTTGCCGTTGACGGCGACACGCATGTTCTTGGACTTGGGGATCAACAGAGTCTGCGTGGCCAGCACATGCTCGACTTCGCTGGTGCCGATGCCGAAGGCCAGCGCACCGAAAGCACCGTGCGTCGAGGTATGAGAATCGCCGCAGACGATGGTGGCGCCCGGCAAGGTCCAACCCTGCTCGGGCCCCACGATATGCACGATGCCCTGGCGGATATCGTCCATCGCCAGATATGCGATGCCGAATTCGCGCGCGTTCTTTTCCAGCGTGGCGATCTGCTCGGCGGATTCCGGATCGGCGATGCCCTTGGCGCGATCCTTGGTCGGCACATTGTGATCGGCGACGGCAAGCGCCAGCTCGGGCCGGCGCGGCTTACGCCCGGTATTGCGCAGTCCTTCGAAGGCCTGCGGGCTGGTCACTTCGTGCAGCAGATGGCGATCGACGTAGAGCACGCTGGATTCCCCGGCAGCCTCGTGCACCAGATGCGCGTCCCAGATCTTGTCGTAGAGCGTCTTGCCCATGTTTCGCTGCCTTTCCGAGGCGCTAACAACACCAGGCGGCGGCGCGGCGCAAGACCTTTAAAGCCTTAGTGGCTGCTCGCCAAATAAGCCACCAGACCGATGACCAGCAGGGCGGCAGCCTGCGCCACGATGCGGTAACGCATCAGAACATTGGACCAGCGCGAGGAGGTCTGCCCGCCGATCGCCATCACCACGATGCCGGCCAGCAGGATGACGGCGACGACCGCCAGGGCGAAGAGAATCAGTATTTTTCCGATCATGCGTTTCCTCGCGCGAGGCGGAGATTATCCTCGCACCGACCGGCGTCCCGCAAGACGGTATTTCGCCTCGAGGCCGGCATCCGCGCAAAGACGACACGCGTGGAAATTACGCCAGCGCGTCCACCGCCTCATCGGTCAAATTGCCGGGAACGATAGTCACCGGAATGGCTTGAACGGTCGAAGCAAACAAGCTGACCAGCGGGCCGGGACCCTCCTTGGCGGTGCCGGCCGCCAGCACCAGAATCGAGATGTCCTTGTCGCGGCGGATCAGATCGAACAGGCAGTCCGCCGTCTCGCCTTGTTCGATCAAGAGTTCCGGCACGACGCCGACAAGGTCGGTGACGGTCTTGGCCGCTTGATAGATGAGATTCTCGGCATCCTGATGCGCCTCGTCCTTCATGATTTCTTCTACGCCCTTCCATTGCTGGAAGTCGGCCATCTGCGCCACGCACAGCAGCGTCACGCGGCCGCCGGTGTGTTGCGCGCGGCGCGCCGCAAAACGCAACGCCACTTTGCACTCCGGCGTCTTATCGACGACGACGAGGAATTTGCGCGGGGCGGAGGGACCGCTCATGGGACGATGCTGACACTATCGCGCCTTCCGCGGCAAGGCCGCGTCGCGGTCAGCCGTCGGCCAAACGGCGCAAAGCGTAGAGCAATTCCAGGGCGGCCTTGGGCGTCAGCGCGTCGGGATCGACGGCGCGCAAGGCCTCCTTGATCTCGTTTTTGCGCTCCGGCGCCTTTGCTTCGGCGCGGAACAACGGCAGATCGTCGATGCGGGCGAGCGGTTTATGGCCCTCGCGGCCTTCTTCCAGGGCGCGCAGCACCTCTTGCGCGCGCGCCACGACGGGCGCCGGAAGACCGGCCAGCTTCGCTACATGGATGCCGTAAGACTGGTCGGCGACGCCCGGTACCACTTCGTGCAGGAACACGATCGTGTCGTTCCATTCCCGCACCCGCATGGTGACGCAGGCCAGCGACGGCAGGCGCTCCGCCAGCGCCGTCATCTCGTGATAATGCGTGGCGAACAGCGCGCGTGCCTTGTTCTTCAAACAAAGATGCTCGGCCGTCGCCCAGGCGATGGCCAGACCATCGAAGGTCGCCGTGCCGCGGCCGATCTCGTCGAGGATCACCAGGCTTCTATCGCTCGCCTGATTGAGGATGGCGGCGGTCTCCACCATCTCGACCATGAAGGTGGAACGCCCCGCCGCCAGATCGTCGCCGGCGCCGACACGGCTGAACAGGCGATCGACGACGCCGATGTCGGCGCTGTCGGCCGGCACGAAAGCGCCCATCTGCGCCAGGATCGCGATCAGCGCGTTCTGCCGCAGGAAGGTCGACTTGCCCGCCATATTCGGACCGGTCACCAGCCACAACCGCTTCTCCGACGATAGATCGCAATCGTTGGGCACGAAGGGACCGGCGTGGACCGATTCCAGTGCCGCTTCCACGACGGGATGGCGCCCGCGCACGATCGCAAAGGCGCGACCGTCGCCGATCTTCGGCCGCACATGACGCCGCGCGGCGGCGAGGTCCGCCAGCGCCCCGGCGACATCGAGCACCGCCAAGGCCCCGGCGAGGCGCGCCAATGGTTGGGCCGCGCCCAAAGCTTCGTTCGCCATGCCGTCGAAGAGATCTTTTTCGAGCGCCAGGGCTTGATCGCCGGCTTGCGAAATGCGGTTCGCCAGGGTCGACAACTCGTCGGTGGAAAAGCGCACCGAACCGCCCATGGTCTGGCGATGGCGATAGCCGCCGCCCGCCATCAGTTTGTCGGCATGCTGCGAGGCGACCTCAATGAAGAACCCGAGCACGCCATTGTGCTTGATCTTGAGCGGTGTGCCGCTTTCCTCGCGATAGCGCGTTTCCAGGGAGGCGATCACCCGGCGCGATTCGTCGCGCAGCGCCCGCACTTCGTCGAGCGGCGGATGCGCGCCTGCGCGAATGAAACCGCCGTCGCGCGCATAGAAGGGCGGCTCTTCCACCAGCAGCTGGATAAGTTTGGCGTTCAAAGCGGAAACGTCGGCGGTTGCCTGTACCAGCGCCCGCGCGGCGTCCGCGGCCTCGCCGCCTCCCGCCTCGCCGTTCAGAATCTCGCGCATGGCGCGGGCGCAGAGGATGCCGTCCCGCAGCGCCGCAAGATCGCGCGGTCCCGCGCGGCCCACGGACAATCGCGCAAGCGCGCGGGAAATATCAGGCGTACGCCGGAGCCTTTCTCGCAGCGCGTCCCGCGTGTCGTTGTCGTCGACGAGGAACGCCACCGCCTCTTGGCGCGCTGCGATCGCCTTCACGTCGGTCAGCGGCGCAGCCAGCCGGGCGGCCAGCAGCCGCGCGCCCGCCGCCGTCACGGTGCGGTCGATCACAGACAGGAAACTGCCGCGCCGCTCGCCAGACAGCGTCTCGGTCAATTCGAGGTTGCGCCGCGTGGCCGCGTCGATCGCCATGAAGGCCTGCGGCGTTTCCCGCGCCAGGGATTGCAGAACAGGCAGCTTTCCCTTCTGCGTCAATTCGAGATAGGCGATCAGCGCCCCGGCCGCGGACAATTCGGCGCGAGAAAAGGCGCCAAAGCCGGCAAGCTCGGCGACGCCGTAATGCGTCTTGAGCGCGCGCTCGCCCGCGGCCGAATCGAATTTGACGGCCGGAAGCGCCGTCAGGGCGCCGCCCAAAGCGGCGACAACCGGCGCAAAGACCGCATCGTCCAAGAGACTGTCGGGCATCAATACTTCGCTCGGCGCCAGCCGGGCGATTTCCACGGCCAGATCACCGGCGGCGAGGGAGGCGACGACGAAACTTCCCGTCGACATGTCGGCGCCGGCCAGCGCGAATTCGCCGCCTGCCCGCCCCAGACTCGCCAGCGTGTTGGCGCGCGACGGCTCCAGCAACGAATCCTCTGTCAAGGTTCCGGGCGTGACCAGACGGATGACATCACGTCGCACCACCGACTTGGAGCCGCGCTTCTTGGCCTCGGCGGGATCCTCCACCTGTTCGCAGATGGCGACCCGAAACCCTTTGCGGATCAACCGCTCCAGGTACTGTTCGGCGGCATGCACGGGCACGCCGCACATCGGGATGTCGTCGCCCAGATGCTTGCCCCGCTTGGTCAGCGCGATGTCCAGCGCTTCCGCTGCCCTTGCGGCATCCTCGAAAAACAACTCGTAAAAATCGCCCATCCGGTAAAACAGGAGGTAATCGGGATGAGCGGCTTTGATCTCAAGATACTGCGCCATCAAAGGCGTCGTCCCGTCGGCCTGCGGCATGGGGCTATGCTGATCGTTCATGCGGCAAGCCTAGCAGAACGGCACGCAGCCTTGCGTTGCGTATGACGCAAGTGCAAAGCCCGCCCGACCTGATATTCTGTGGAAAAGCACCTTTCTGGAAACGCCCATGAACACCCCCCGCCCTTCCTACACAGAAGAAGAAGCCCTGGTTTTTCATGCCAGCGGCAAGCCCGGCAAGATCGAGATCTCGCCCACCAAGCCGATGGCGTCCCAGCGGGACTTGAGTCTCGCTTACTCGCCGGGCGTCGCGGTCCCTGTGCGCGCCATCGCCGAAAATCCGGACCGCGTCTACGACTATACCGACAAGGGGAACTTCGTCGCCGTGATCTCCAACGGCACGGCGATCCTCGGGCTGGGCGATCTGGGCGCGCTGGCCTCCAAGCCGGTGATGGAAGGCAAGGCGGTGCTCTTCAAGCGCTTCGCCGACGTCGACGCCATCGACCTGGAAGTCGACACCACCGATGTGGACGCTTTCGTCAATTGCGTGCGCTATCTCGCGCCGTCTTTCGGCGGCATCAATCTGGAAGACATCAAGGCGCCGGACTGCTTCGTCATCGAAGAACGCCTGCGCGAGCTGATGAACATTCCCGTCTTCCACGACGATCAGCACGGCACGGCGATCATTTCCGCCGCCGGCATCATCAACGCGCTGCATCTCACCGGACGCAAGATTTCCGATATCAAGGTGGTGGTGAACGGCGCGGGCGCGGCAGGCATCGCCTGCCTCGAACTGCTGAAATCGATGGGGCTGCCTTCGGCCCACGCCACGCTCTGCGATTCCAAGGGCGTGATCTATCGCGGCCGCACGGCCGGCATGAACCAGTGGAAGAGCGCGCATGCGGTGGAGACCAAGGCGCGCAGCCTGGCCGACGCCGTCGTCGATTGCGACGTGTTCCTCGGCCTGTCGGTGAAAGGAGCGTTGACGTCGGAGATGGTCAAGACCATGGCCAAGGCGCCGATCATCTTCGCTATGGCCAATCCCGATCCGGAGATTACGCCCGAAGAGGCGAAAGCGGCGCGCCCCGAGGCCATCGTGGCCACCGGCCGCAGCGATTATCCCAACCAGGTGAATAACGTCCTGGGCTTTCCGTACATCTTCCGCGGCGCGCTCGACGTCCGCGCCACCACCATCAACGAAGCCATGAAGATCGCCGCGGTCGAGGCAATTGCGGCGCTGGCCCGCGAGGATGTGCCCGACGAAGTGGCGGCGGCCTATCGCGGCTCGCGTCCGATGTACGGACCGGACTACATCATTCCGGTTCCTTTCGATCCGCGCCTGATCACCCGCGTGTCGTCCGCCGTCGCCGAGGCCGCGATCAAATCGGGCGTGGCGCGGCGGGAGATCAAGGATGTCGAACATTACCGCGCGCAGTTGACGGCGCGCCTCGATCCTTCCGCCATCCTGTTCCATCAGATCACCGCCGGCGTGCGCGCCAAACCCAAGCGCGTGGTGTTTGCGGAAGGCGAAGAGGAATGCGTGATACGCGCCGCGGCGGCGTTTCAACATGCGGGACTCGGCAAGTCCCTGCTGGTCGGACGCACCGAAGTGGTCAGGGCCGGAATCAAACGTGCCGGGCTCGAAGGTTTCACCGATCTCGAAATCCGGGTGCCGCACTCGGCCGCCGATGCGACCTCTTACATCGATGCCCTCTATAAGCGGCTGCAGCGCCGCGGCGGGCTCTATCGCGACTGTGTGCGCCTCGTCACCAACGACCGCAACGTCTATGCCGCCTCGATGCTGGCGGCGGGCGACGCGGACGCCATGGTCAGCGGCGTCACGCGCAACTACTCCACCGTCCTCAACGACGTTCGCAAGGTGCTCGACGTGCCCCCGGGCCAACGGCCGATCGGCGTGCTGGTGATTTTCGCCAAGGGCCGCGTGATCTTCGTGGCCGACACCAGCGTGCACGAACTGCCGAACTCCGAACAGCTGGCGGACATCGCCGTGCAGGCAGCCCGCGTCACCCGCCGCTTCGGCTATACGCCGCGCGTGGCCATGCTGGCGTCGTCGACCTTCGGCTTTCCGCGCAGCGAACGCAGCGAACGCGTCGTGGAGGCGGTGCACATCCTCGACAAACGCCAGGTAGATTTCGAATATGACGGCGAAATGGCGGTGGACGTCGCGCTCGATCGCGAAAAAATGGCGCTCTATCCCTTCTGCCGGCTGACCGACACCGCCAATGTGCTGGTCATGCCGGCCGTGCATTCCGCGGCGATCTCCACGAAACTTCTGCAGCAGATCGGCGGCGTGAGCATGATGGGGCCATTCCTGATCGGCCTGGAGAAATCCGTGCAGATCGTCTCGCTTGGTGCCAAGATGAGCGAAATCTACAACGCTGCGGTCATCGCGGCCCTGTGACGGAACAATGGACAAGCTGACAGCCTTCATGGACGGCATTTGGGACGGCGAGATCGTCCCGACGCTGACCGATTACATCCGCATCCCCAACAAATCGCCGATGTTCGATCCCGACTGGGAAAAGCACGGCCACATGGACAAGGTCGTGGCCTTGTTCGAGATCTGGGCGCGCGCCAAGCTCACCAAGCTTCCCGGCGCGACGCTGGAGGTGGTGCGGACCGACGGGCGGACGCCGTTGATCTTCATCGAAGTGCCGGGCAAAGCCGCGGGCACCGTGCTGCTCTACGGCCATCTCGACAAACAACCGGAAATGAAGGGTTGGGCGGAAGGCATGGGGCCATGGACGCCCGTGCTCAAGGATAACAAGCTGTACGGCCGCGGCGGCGCCGACGACGGCTATGCCATGTTCGCGGCGATCTCGGCGCTGCTGGCGCTAGCCGAGCAGAACGCCGACCACGCACGTTGCGTCATCACCATCGAAGCGGGCGAGGAATCGGGTTCGCCGGATCTGCCCTTTTATATCGAGCATCTGGCGGATCGCATCGGCACGCCGGACTTGATCGTCTGCCTGGACTCGGGTTGCGGCAATTACGACCAGCTTTGGCTGACCACCAGCCTGCGCGGCATCGCGGCGGGAAAACTCTCCGTGCGGGTGCTGACCGAAGGCGTGCATTCGGGAGACGCCAGCGGCATCGTACCGTCCTCGTTCCGTATCCTGCGCGGCTTGCTGTCTCGCATCGAGGACGAGACCACCGGCGCGATGAAGCTTTCCGAGTTTTTCGCGCCGGTGCCGGACGAGCGCATCGAGCAGGCGCGCGCGGCGTCGCGCATCCTGGGCAACGACGTTTACACCAAGCTGCCATTCGCGGGCGCCACCAAGCCGATGGCTTCAACGCCGGTGGAGATGATCCTAAACCGCACCTGGAAGCCGCAACTGGCCGTGATCGGCATAGAGGGCTATCCGCTGCCGGAGCAGGCCGGCAATGTGCTGTTGCCCTATTCGGTGGCCAAGCTGTCGCTGCGCACGCCGCCGACCTGCGATGCCGAGGCGGCGGTTGCGGCGCTCAAAAGCATCCTGGAAGACGATCCGCCTTACGGGGCAGAGGTCAAATTCGAAGCGGAGGCCGGGCAGACCGGCTGGAATGCCCCCAGCCTGGCGCCCTGGCTGGAAGCCTCGCTGCGCCGGGCTTCCGAAACCCATTTCGGCAGGCCGGTCGCCTATATGGGCGAAGGCGGCTCGATCCCCTTCATGGCGATGCTTGGCAAGAAATTTCCCAAGACCCAGTTCGTGGTGACCGGCGTGCTGGGGCCCCATTCCAACGCCCACGGCCCCAACGAATTCCTGCACATTCCAACGGCCAAGAAGGTTTCGGCTTGCATCGCGGAAGTGCTGAAGGACCATGCCCGTCGGCGGTGAGCCGGCATACGCCCGGAATGCGGCAATCCGGCGGGGAAACACGCGATGAGGTCAAAAATCTCTTTTTGTTCCAGGCTATTGCCGCATTTTTCCGGTCAGTAAAGGCCGCACACGGCCTTGCGAGCAGGATACCCCCACCCTATATACGCCCTAGCTGCGGTGAGAGCTTTTTGGCTTTCCGCCGCCATTTTATGCGTGGGGCGGGCATAGAGGCGCTTTTTCGAAAGGCCAGAGACCTGCTGCCCAAAAGGAAGGATTGAACATGGCTAAAGTGATCGGCATCGACCTCGGCACGACCAATTCGTGCGTTGCGGTCATGGAGGGCTCGGCCCCCAAGGTCATCGAAAATGCGGAAGGTGCACGAACGACGCCGTCCATCGTCGCCTTCGCCAATGACGGCGAGCGGCTTATCGGCCAGCCGGCCAAGCGTCAGGCGGTCACCAATCCCGAATACACCTTCTTCGCCATCAAGCGTCTGATCGGTCGACGCTTTGAAGATCCTATGACCCAGAAAGACATGGGCATGGTGCCTTACAAGATCGTCAAAGCCGACAACGGCGATGCTTGGGTGGGCGGGCGCGACAGCAAGAAATACGCGCCGAGCGAAATTTCCGCCTTCATCCTGCAGAAGATGAAGGAAACGGCCGAGGCCCATCTCGGCGAAAAGGTGACGCAGGCCGTCATCACCGTGCCCGCCTACTTCAACGACGCCCAGCGCCAAGCCACGAAGGACGCGGGCAAGATCGCCGGACTTGAAGTGCTGCGCATCATCAACGAGCCGACGGCGGCGGCGCTGGCCTATGGCCTCGACAAGAAGCAATCCGGCACCATCGCGGTCTACGACCTCGGCGGCGGCACTTTCGATATCTCCGTGCTGGAGATCGGCGACGGCGTGTTCGAAGTGAAATCGACCAACGGCGACACCTTCCTCGGCGGCGAAGACTTCGACCAGCGCGTGGTCAATTACCTGGCCGACGAATTCAAGAAAGAGAACGGCATCGATCTGCGCAGCGACAGGCTGGCGTTGCAGCGTCTGAAGGACGCCGCCGAAAAGGCGAAAATCGAATTGTCGAGCGCCATGCAAACGGAAGTAAACCTGCCCTTCATTACGGCGGACGCTTCCGGCCCCAAGCATCTGACGATCAAGATCACGCGCGCCAAGCTGGAAGCGCTGGTCGACGATCTCATCCAGAAGACCATCGGGCCGGTGAAGCAGGCGCTGAAGGATGCCGGCGTCACCGCCAATCAGATCGACGAAGTGATCCTGGTCGGCGGTATGACGCGCATGCCCAAGGTGCAGGAAGTCGTCAAACAGGCCTTCGGCAAAGAGCCGCACAAGGGCGTCAACCCGGATGAGGTCGTCGCCATCGGCGCCGCCATCCAGGGCGGCGTTCTGAAGGGCGAGGTGAAGGACGTTCTGCTGCTCGACGTGACGCCGCTGTCGCTCGGCATCGAGACGCTGGGCGGCGTGTTCACGCGCCTGATCGACCGCAACACCACGATCCCGACCAAGAAGTCGCAGATATTCTCGACGGCGGAAGACAATCAGACCGCCGTGACGATCCGCGTCTTCCAGGGCGAGCGCGAAATGGCGGTCCACAACAAGCTGCTCGGCCAGTTCGACCTGATGGGCCTGCCGCCGGCGCCGCGCGGCGTGCCGCAGGTGGAGGTGACCTTCGATATCGACGCCAACGGCATCGTTTCCGTCACGGCGAAGGACAAGGCCACCAACAAGGAACAGCAGATCCGCATCCAGGCCTCCGGCGGCCTCACGGACGCCGACATCAAGAAGATGGTGCAGGAAGCCGAGGCCCACGCAGCGGAAGACAAGAAGACCCGCGCCCTGGCCGAGGCCAAGAACCAGGCCGACGCATTGGTGCATTCGACCGAGAAGGCGTTGAGCGAACACGGCGGCAAGATCGACGCCGGCGAGCGTACCGCCATCGAGGACGCCATGGCCTCGCTGAAGGAAGCGGTCAAGTCGGACGACGCGGAGCAGATCCAGCAGAAGACGCAGGCGCTCGCCCAAGCGTCGATGAAGCTCGGCGAAGCGATGTACAAGGCGCAGCAGGCGCAGTCCGGCGGCGATGGCGCAACCCCCGGCGCGGACGGCACCGCCGCGCCCAAGGACGACAATGTCGTCGATGCGGAATTCTCCGAAGTCGACGACGATAAGAAGAAGGGCTCGGCGTAATTCGGCAGACGGAATCTGAAGATCGGGAGCCGGGAGTCGATGACGACGTCGTGTTCATCAGATTTCGGACTTCCGGTTTCCGATTTCTTGGGCCCTTGGGATAAACATGAGTAAGCGTTGCTACTACGACGTCTTGGGCTGCAAGAAGGGAGCGCCACCCACCGAGATCAAAGCGGCCTACCGCAAGCTTGCGATGGAACTGCATCCGGACCGCAATCCCGGCGACCACACCGCCGAAGTAAAGTTCAAAGAAATCAACGAAGCCTATGACATCCTGAAGGATGATCAGCGGCGCGCGGCCTACGATCGCTTCGGCCATGCGGCGTTCGAGCACGGCATGGGCAACGGCGGCGGCGGCGGCCACCCCTTCGATTTCGCCGCCTCGTTCACCGACGTCTTCGACGATTTGTTCGGCGAGTTCATGGGCGGCGGCAAACAGCGGCGCCGCCAGAACCGCGGCGGCGATCTCAGATACAATCTCCAGATTTCGCTGGAACAGGCGTTTCAGGGCTACCGCGCCGAGATCAAAGTGCCTACGGCGGTCGCCTGCGAAGTGTGCGGCGGATCGGGCGCGGCGCCCGGCAGCCAGGCCGAGCAATGCCCAACCTGCGCGGGCCACGGCAAGGTGCGCGCCACGCAAGGGTTCTTCACCATCGAGCGCACTTGCCCGCATTGCCAGGGGCGCGGCCGCGTGGTGCGCAATCCGTGCAAACCCTGCAGCGGCAGCGGCCACGTGCAGAAGGAACGCACGCTCGCCGTCGATATCCCCGCGGGGGTCGAGGAAGGTACCCGCGTCCGCCTGTCGGGCGAAGGCCAAGCCGGCTTCAACGGCGGACCGGCGGGCGATCTCTACGTCTTCGTCTCGGTTTCGGAGCACAAGATCTTTCAGCGCGATGGGCACGATCTTTACTGTCACGTCCCCATGTCTTTCGTGACGGCGGCGCTTGGCGGCACCGTTGAGGTGCCGACCCTGGATGGCGGCCGCGCCAAGGTCACCGTTCCGGAAGGCAGCCAGTCCGGCCGCCAATTCCGTCTGCGCGGCAAAGGCATGCCCGTGCTGCGCGGCGGCGGCATGGCCGGCGACCTGTACGTCGAGATGACGGCCGAAACGCCGGTCAAGTTGAGCAAACTGCAGAAAGAATTGTTGCGCGAATTCGAGAAGGCCAGCGGGCCCGGCACGCACCCGCATGCGGAAGGCTTCCTGGACAAGGTGAAAGAGTTCTGGAACGGCGCAAAGGCGTAGTGCCTTCGCGCGTCCGCGACCATTTGCGCTTCCTCGGCCGCTTGATCGCCGATCCATCGAATGTGGGCGCCATCGCTCCGTCGGGCGCGGCACTGGCCCGGGCCATGGCGGCCGAGGCCGAGCCTTCCCTATGCGGAGCAGTCCTGGAACTCGGACCGGGAACCGGCGCCATTACCGCCGCTCTGATCCTTCGCGGTTTTGCGCCCTGGCGGATCACGGCCATCGAATACGACGCCCATTTCGCGACGGCCTTGCAGGCGCGATTTCCGACAATCAATGTCGTGCAAGGCGACGCCTTTGCGCTTGCAGCGGCCGGCGAGCGATTCGCGGCAATCGTTTCCAGCCTGCCGCTGCTCAATTTTCCCTTGGCGCGGCGCAAGGCCTTGATTGACAGCGCCCTTTCGCGCCTGTTGCCGGGTGCGCCTTACATCCAGTTTTCCTACGGCTTCGCCCCGCCCGTTGCGGCGCCGGAAGGCGCCTGCGTCAAGCTCGCCGCGCGCGTCTGGCGCAATCTGCCGCCCGCAAGGGTGTGGGTCTACCGAAGGCGCTGACTACGCAGCCGCCTTGGCGATGAAATCCGCGTTCTTCAGCACGCGCTCGTCAACATAGGGCAGATACATTCCGAAATTGTCGCGGAACATGCCGGCAAGCTTCTTGGCCTGCCAGTCATAGGCTGCTTTATCCGCCCAGGTGTCGCGCGGATTGAGAATCGCTTTGTCGACGCCCGCGACCTCGACCGGAATACGAAAGCCGAACATCGGGTCGACACGCCATTCCGACGACGCCAGCGAACCGTTCAGCGCCGCCGCGAGAAGCGCGCGCGTCACCTTGATCGGCATGCGCTTGCCGCCCGCGCCGACCGGGCCGCCGGTCCAACCGGTGTTGACCAGCCAGCAATCGGCATCGTGCCGGTCGATCAGATCGCGCAGCAGATTGCCGTAGACCGACGGGTGGCGCGGCATGAAGGGTGCGCCGAAACACGTGGAGAATGTCGGTTCCGGATCCTTGCCCAACCCTTTTTCGGTGCCCGCCACTTTGGCAGTAAAGCCGGACAGGAAATGGTACATCGCCTGGCTTGGCGAAAGTTTGGCGATGGGCGGCAGGACGCCGAAGGCATCCGCCGTCAGCATGATGACATTGCTCGGCTGCGGCGCGCGGCCGGTGTCGCTGGCATGCGGAATGAAATGAATCGGATAGGCGGCGCGCGTATTTTCGGTATACCGCTCGTCGTCGAGATCGAGCGCACCCGTTTCGGGATCGCACACCACGTTCTCGAGAACGGTGCCGAAACGCCGGGTGGTCGCGTAGATCTCCGGCTCGGCCTCCGGTGAAAGACGGATCACCTTGGCGTAACAGCCGCCTTCGAAATTGAAGATGCCGCTCTCGCTCCAGCCGTGCTCGTCGTCGCCGATCAAGGTGCGGCTGGAATCGGCGGAAAGCGTCGTCTTACCTGTTCCCGAGAGCCCGAAGAAAATAGCGCTTTTGCCGTCTTCGCCGACGTTGGCGGAGCAATGCATGGGCAACACCTGCTTCTGCGGCAGCAGGAAATTCAAGATGGTGAAAACGGATTTCTTCATCTCGCCGGCATAAGAAGTGCCGCCGATCAGCACACGCTTATGCGCGAAATCGAGGGCGATCACGGTGCTGCTTCTGGTGCCGTGGCAGGCGGGCTCGGCTGCGAACCCTGCAAAATCGACGATCGTGAATTCGGGCGCGAAGCCGGCCAGCTCGTCATCCGTCGGGCGGATCAGCAGCTGGTTTACGAACAGCGAATGCCAAGCATATTCGGTGACGATCCGTACCGGCAGCCGGTGGCCGAGATCCGCGCCGGCATAGAGATCTCGGGCATACAGCTCCCTTCCTTCGGCATATGCCACCATATCCTCGAACAAGGTTTGCGCATGGTCGGGATGAAGCCCCTTGTTGTTGTCCCACCAGACCGCGTCTTCGCTGCCCGCCTCCCGAACGATAAATTTGTCGTTCGGCGAGCGGCCTGTGTGCCGACCGGTCAGAACGACGAGCGCGCCGTCCCTGGCCAAATGGCCCTCTCCGCGCGTGATGGCATGTTCGTACAATGCGGCCGGCGCAAGGTTCCAATGCACCTTCTTGAGATTGCGAAACCCGGCACCTTCCAGGCCGAAAGCGCCCGCGTGCCGGCCGACGTCGTGCGACATGTTTCTCCTTCGTCAATATCGTACGCTGGCGAACCAGTGTGAGATGTGCGACGCTTTCGCTTCAAAATTTCCGAAAACATCCGAGGAATATGGTTTTATTCCAACGAGCGAACTATGACAATTTCAATGTGGCAAATATGCTACCGGTAACGGCGTATAGCAGCGGCCAATGGTCGCAAAAATCTTGCGGAACACGATGAATCTTTCCGACGAAGAATTGGAACGGTACGCACGCCACATCGTCCTGCGCGAAGTGGGCGGCGCGGGACAGTCGCGGCTGAAAGCGGCGCGCGTGCTTGTCGTGGGAGCCGGCGGGTTGGGCAGCCCTGTCGCGCTGTATTTGGCGGCCGCGGGCATCGGCACGCTCGGGATCGCCGATTTCGATTCCGTCAGCCTCTCCAACCTGCAGCGGCAGATCGCGCACAAGACAGCCGACGTCGGCCGGCCGAAGACCGCGTCCGCGGCCGAGGCGGTGCACGCCATCAACCCGCATGTCAAGGTTGAAACGCATCAGATCCGTCTAACGCCGGACAACGCCCTCGACGTCATCGGCGGTTACGACATCGTGGCCGACGGGTCGGACAATTTCGCCACCCGCTTCCTGATCGCCGACGCCTGCTTCCTCGCCAAGAAGACGCTGGTCAGCGCGGCCGTCAGCGAATTCTCCGGTCAACTTTCGACCTTCAAGGGACGGCCTTGCTATCGCTGCTTGTTTCCCGAGCCGCCGCCGCCGGAGAGTGCGCCGTCCTGCAGCGAAACCGGCGTGTTGGGCGCGGCCGCCGGCGTCATGGGAACGCTCCAAGCGCTCGAGGTGCTCAAGGAGGCGGCCGGAACCGGTGAAAGCCTGGCCGGCCGATTGCTTATTTACGAAGCGTTAGACACCCGTTTCCGGAGCGTTACCTTGCGCCCCGATCCAGCCTGCAAATTATGCGGGCCGAACCCGGATATCCGCGATCTTTCCGGGCACCGCCGGTAAGTTTAACCACGGATTAAAACCCTCTTTCGCATAATTGCGCCCGGGTCGCATTCCGAAAAAGTGACTTCAGAGGGGCGCATGGCGAAGGAAGTTCATTTCGAGATTTTTTCACGCCGAGGCGCCAAGGGCGGTTGGAAACTCGCCGAGGTCAAGGCCGACCGCGACGAGTCGGTCAGGATCGCACAGACGCTGATGGCCGAAGAAGGCGCAACCGGCGTCAAAGTCGTCAAGGAGACCTACGACAACGAGACCGGCGACTATCTCTCGCTGAAAATCTTCGAAGACGGCCACAACAAGATGAAGTCGACGCCGGCGCAGGAGGACGTGCCGCACGCGCTGCCCTGCTTTAAACCCGACGACCTCTATTCCTATCACGCACGTCAGACCATCAGACGCCTGATTCCGGATTTCCTGGCGCGCAACAAGATCACGCTGACCGAACTGAGCCATCGTGCCGACATGCTGGAAAAGCTGGAGGCGACCGGCACGCTGCTGCAGCACGCGATTCAAAAAGTAGCCGTGGCGCAGGCGGCTTCCACGACGACACCGGTCCAGAAGATCATCAAAAGCCTGAACGAGCTGACGACAAAAGCGTTCCACCGCGTCTATCGCGATCAGCGCAAGGGCTATTTCCCGGATGTCGAGCGAGGCGGCTTCGGCGCTCTGGCGGTCAAGCTGGCCGGCCAGCCGGACGGCATTTATGTGCTCAACGGCGCGATCGCCCGCTATCTGTACAACACCAAAAGCTGGAACGAAAAAGTCGTTTACCTCCTCGCCTTGATGGAAGAGACGCCCGAGGACGCGGCCGGCAGCGCATTGCTGCTCTCGGCCATCGACACGATCATCGCCGAAATTCTGACCGGCTCCGCGGCGCTGCACGAACTGCTCGGTCCGCAGGAAAATCTGGGAGCTGCGCTGATGACGCTGGTGCAGCTCTTCCTCGGCAAGGAACCGGAAGTCAAGGCCGACCGGCAGCAAGGTTTGGTTTCGCTGACGGAACGCTTCGCCAACGACAGCCTGCCGGAAGCCCGCACGGCCATCGCCCAGCGGATTATCGCGGAATTCAAAAGCGTCAAGAGATTGTGCCCCGAATCGCTGGTCGACGAATTCAAGACATTGCGCCAAATCGCCAACCGGGTTGTGCTCGGCGTCGGCAAATATTTGAGCCATGAAGACCTGGTCGCGGCCTTCACGCTGCGCTCCAAACGGCTCATCAATCAGGTGACCTTGACGGAACATCTGACCGATTCGGTCTCTCCGGACGACAAGCTTGAACGGCTTCTCTTCGTCGAGGAAAACATCATCGGCGCCGAGAACAAACGCCAACTTGCCGCCTTCGTCATCCCCATCATCACGGCGACGAATTTCGAGGGCCACTTTCAATCGTCCGCCATTCCGCTATTGACGCGGCTGCAGCGGCTCGGGACCTTGAGCGCACGCGTACGGCGTTCCGGTTTCCAGGAAAACCAGCGCACGGATTTTCTGGACCTGCTCGACCGTGTCGCCAACGACGTCGAGGCGCGCGGCAAGCTGTTCGAGTCGATCGACGCCAAAACCGCGGACAGCGTCGAAAAGGCGAACATAATCCTGCGTATGTTTGCTACGGAAACCTTTACCGAGCCGAGGCTGGCCACCAGGGCGCGCGAACAGGTGGTCGGCTATTTATCGAGGCCCGGCTTCCTTACGGGCTATGTCGAATACGCCGCCAGGAATGGCGCCGAAAAGATCGACGCCGGCGCCGCCATGGCGGATCTGATGCAGATCTTGGCCAAAATCGGCATCACGCAGGAAACCGGCCTGAAATCCATCGCGGCTTAGTCCGCGGCCGGCGCAGTCAGATCGAGTTCCCAATTCTCACTGAGGACTTCCTTGCCGAACTCGTTGTGGGTGTAGGTATCCGTGAGGCGAAAGCCGGTCGCCTGATAAATCTTCCGCGCCGACGCTAAGACCGTGTGTGTCCACAGTTTCACCTTGCTGTAGCCGGCCTCCCGCGCAAAACCGATACACAGTTCGACAAGCTGCCGTCCCAGTCCCTGGCCGCGGGCCGCAGATTCGACATAGAGCAGCCGGAGCCGCCCTGTCGTGCAATCATCTTTAGCCAGGAAGACGGCGCCCAGAATTTCGCCGTCGCGTTCGGCGATCCAGCAGCGTTCGCGTGCGGGGTCGGCCGACTTTTCGAACGCGGCGACGATTTCCGCCACCACGCCCTCGATCCGCCAGCCATATTCGCATGCGTAGAGAATGGCTTGGCGGTGGACAATCCAGCCGAGGTCGCCTGCTTGCGGCGGGCGGATCACAATTGGGGCCTGCGACCGCTGCACGCCGCCGAAGTGCCGCTCGAGGGTCTGCGCGGCCTGCGCAATTTCGCGCTGCGCCGTCGCAGACTTTTCCTGCAGCATGGCCGCGATGACCGCATGCGACCGCAGGTCCAGCGTCGAAAATATTTTTTCACCCGCTTTGGTAAGAGCTATCAATTGCGCGCGCGCGTCTTCGCCCGACACACGCTTGCCGATCAGACCTTGCTTCTGAAAGCGCGTCAGGATGCGGCTGACATAGCCTTGGTCGAGTCCCAGGACTTCGCAAAGGTCCCGCGCCGTCATGAACGGTTTTTGCCCCAACTCGTAGAGGATACGCGCTTCGGTCAGCGAATAGGGGCTGTCGAGATGGCCTTGTTGCAAAAGCCCGATCCGACTGGTGTACAGCCGGTTGAAGCGCCGGATGGCCTCAACACGTTCGTGAAATTCATCTTTCTGATCAAATACTTGATATGACATGCTTGATATAGTCAAATAATTACATGACTAAGTCAAGTGTCAAATCAATGGGCGTCGTCCCAATTTTGCGCGGCGCGCGCTTCCACCGTCAGCCTGACGCTGAGCGGGATGGCCGGCAGCGAAGCTTGCTCCATCACGGACACAGCCGTGGAGCAGGTCTTTTCGACTTCGCCGTCCGTCGCTTCAAACACGAGTTCGTCGTGGACCTGCAGCAGCATTTTTGCGTCGAGTTTCGCCTTGGCCAACGCTTCGGGTATGCGGATCATGGCGCGGCGGATGATGTCCGCAGCGGTGCCTTGGATCGGAGCATTGATTGCTGCGCGCTCCGCGCCGCCGCGATGACCGGGATTGGCCGATCTGATTTCTCGAATGTGCACGCGCCGTCCGAACAGGGTTTCGACATAACCGTGTTCCCGCGCGAAGGCCTTGGTCGATTCCATGTAGTCGCGGATACCGGGGAAGCGCTGGAAGTATTTCTTGATGTAATCGTCGGCTTCGCTGCGCGCGATGCCAAGCTGGTTAGCAAGCCCGAAACCGGAGATGCCGTAGACGATGCCGAAATTGATCGCCTTGGCGCGGCGGCGCACTTCCGCCGGCATGCCCTTCACCGGCACGCCGAATATTTCCGAGGCGGTCATGGCGTGGATATCGAGGCCGTCGGCGAAAGCTTTCTTCAGCGCGGGGATGTCGGCCATGTGCGCCAGGATGCGCAACTCGATCTGGCTGTAGTCGGCGCTGATCAGCTTGGAGCCTTTGGGTGCGATGAAAGCCTGGCGGATACGGCGGCCTTCGGCCGTGCGGATGGGTATGTTCTGCAGATTGGGATCGGTGGATGCCAGGCGGCCCGTCGCAGCGGCAGCCATAGCAAAGGAGGTGTGCACGCGGCCCGTCTGCGGATTGATATAGGTGGGCAGTGCATCGGTATAGGTGCCGCGTAGCTTGGCAAGCGTGCGCCAGTCCAGCACCTTCTTGGGCAGATCGTGACCTTGCGCCGCAAGCTCTTCCAAGACGTCGGCGTCGGTAGACCAAGCGCCTGTTTTCGTCTTCTTGCCGCCCGGCAGGGAGAATTTTCCAAACAGGATGTCGCCTAGCTGCTTGGGCGAGCCGACATTGAAGGACTCGCCTGCGAGCTTGTGAATCCCGCTTTCGAGTTTTGCCTGTTCTGTCGCAAAATCATTGGACAGGTTGCGCAGCAGATCGGGATCGACGGCGATGCCTTCGCGCTCCATCTCGGCAAGGACAGGCGCCAGCGGCCGTTCCAGCGTTTCGTAGACCGTACGCTTGCGCTCTTCGGCCAGCCGCGGCTTGAGCAGCAGCCATAACCGCAGCGTCACGTCGGCGTCCTCGGCGGAATAGCGCGTGGCCTCGGGGATGGACACCCGGTCGAAGGTAATCTTCTCTTTGCCCTTGCCGGCGACGTCGCCGAAGGAAATCGGCGTGTGGCCCAGATATTTTTCCGACAGCTCGTCCATGCCGTGACCCTGCAGGCCGGCGTCGAGCACGTAGGACATCAGCATCGTATCGTCGAACGGTGCGAGGCGAATGCCGCGCCGGCGGAAGATGAGATAGTCGTATTTCAGATTCTGGCCGACTTTGAGGATGGATTCGTCTTCCAAAAGCGGCTTCAGGCGCTCGAGAAGATCGGCTTCTTTCAGCTGCTTGATCTCTTTGCCGGCGTCGAACGACAATCCCTCGCCCGCGACATGCCCGCAGGGGAGGTAACAAGCTTCGTTCGGCGCGACGGCCAGCGACACGCCGCACAATGCCGCCTGCATGGCGTCCAGCGACGTGGTTTCCGTATCAACACAAACGGTTCCGATCTCGGAGGACCGCGCGATCCATTTGTCGAGGCGCTGAAGTGTCGTCACGGTTTCATAAGCAGCATGATCGATCGGCTTAAGGATCACGGCGCGATTGGCGACGACGCCGACGGTGCCGCCATGAGATCGTTGTGCCGCGTCGGTGGCGGACTTGGCCTGCTCTACTTTGCCGGCGGATTTCTTGGTTTCAACGGGCGCCCCCGGGATAGCATCCGTGCTTTCCATGCCATAATGGGCGGCGGCACGTTTGGTAAGGGTGGCGAATTCCATCGCCTTCAGGAAACCGAGCAACTGCGCGTGGTCGGGCTCGCGAACACCGAACACATCCGGTGTTTGCGTCAGCGGGGCGTGATCATCGAGCTGCACCAACTTTTGGGACATCCGTGCTTTGTCGACATTGGCCAGCAAGGTCTCGCGGCGCTTGGGCTGTTTGATCTCACCGGCGCGCCCGAGCAGGGTTTCGAGATCGCCATAGGTGTTGATGAGTTCCGCCGCCGTCTTCACGCCGATGCCGGGGACGCCCGGTACATTGTCGGTCGAATCGCCTGCCAGCGCCTGCACTTCCACCACCTTCGACGGCGGCACGCCGAAACGCTCCATCACCTCTGCCGAGCCGATCTTCTTGTTCTTCATCGTGTCGAGCAGTTCGACCTTGCCGTCCACCACCAGCTGCATCAGGTCCTTGTCGGACGACACGATGGTGACGCGTGCTCCAGCTTCGCGCGCCAGCCGCGCATAGGTGGCAATCAGGTCGTCGGCCTCGAAACCCTTCTCTTCCACGCAGGCGACGCCGAAGGCGCGCGTGGCGTCGCGCACCAGAGGAAATTGCGGAATCAGATCTTCCGGCGGCTCGGGGCGGTTCGCTTTGTAATCCGGATAAATGTCGTTGCGGAACGTCTTTTTGCCCGCATCGAAAATCACCGCCAGATGGGTCGGCCTGTCGCCGTCCTTCATATCCTCCAGCAGCTTCCACAGCATGTTGCAATAGCCGGAGACCGCGCCGGTCGGCAGGCCGTCGGATTTGCGCGACAGAGGGGGCAGCGCGTGATAGGCGCGGAACAGGTATCCCGATCCGTCGATCAGATAGAGATGATCGCCCTTCTTCAGCGGGGCGCTCAATGCGCCTCGGCCCCCGCCTTCAGGACAAAACGGCGGTCGCAATAGGGGCATTCCACGAAGTCTTCGTCGCCCATCTCGAGATAGACCTTGGGGTGGCCGAGCGGACCGCCGCCGCCGTCACAAGCGACACGGGTGGTTTCGACTTCGATGATCTCGGGCGCATCCACAGGCATGGCGACACTCTCGTTGGAAAGACGGCGGATGATAGCCAGCGCGGGCGGCGCTGCAACCTTTGCCGCCGGGCCGGACGGAGGATAAATTGCCGGCATGATTCGGCTGACCCGCATCTACACCAAGACCGGCGACAAAGGCGAGACCTCGCTGGGCGATGGCGCCCGTGTGGCCAAGAACGCCTTGCGGGTGGAGGCTTTCGGCACAGTGGACGAGGCCAATGCCGCCATCGGCTTGGCGCGGCTTTCGACCAGGGGCAAGCTGGACCAAATGCTGGCGCGCATCCAGAACGACCTGTTCGACCTGGGCGCCGATCTCTGCGTGCCCGAGACCACCAAAACCACGCGGTCCCGGCTGCGGATCGCCGAGGTCCAGGTGACGCGCCTGGAACGCGAGATCGACGCCATGAACGCCGATCTGAAGCCGCTCACCTCTTTCGTGCTGCCGGGCGGCAGCCCCGCATCCGCCCATCTGCATCTGGCACGCGCCGTGGTGCGGCGGGCGGAGCGGTTGATGGTCGAATTGTCACAGCACGAGAGCGTCGGCGACGCGGCGCTGCGCTACGTCAACAGGCTATCCGATCACCTTTTCGTCGCCAGCCGCTACGCCAACGCCAAGGGCGCGCGCGACGTTCTCTGGAAGCCCGGCGCCAACCGCTGAGCGGCGACTCTTTAGGCGGCGTCGTGCTTGCGGCCGAAGATAAAAGCCAGGATGACGCCGAGCACTCCTGTCACCGCCCATCCCGGAAGCGACAGCGCCGATCTGATCCCTTGCGACAGGAACCCCGGCAGCGAACCCGCACACCACGCGTTGAAGGTATCGAGGCTGCCCTTGTCGAACATCGCCCACACGGCGCCCAGCGAGCGCACGGTGATCTCGCCATGATGTTCGAGCGAGGATACCGCGTCCGCGCCCAGCAGCATCAATGCGACGACAACCAGGACGAGACTGACAAGACGCATGAACACGAACATAACGTTCGCTCTCCCCCGCGCGAAAACCCAGCCGAATGGCGCTTGAGGCTAACCAGCGCCTTCCGACATGACAAGGAAATATTAGTCTTCCATTAACCAACATGCACCGCGCACAGCAACGTTGTCGCATTTCTGTCGCGCAGCTGCGGCGGTGCAAGATCAAAAACAGAAACCTTCAACGCTTCGGATACGGCGTGCCGTCGCGGTGGGTGAACAGCCCATCGCTGCGTTCGATCTTCATGTCGATATCGGAATAGAACGCGCCGTCGTCGGGGATGCGGCTGCCGACTTCGAGGCAGATGGCGGGCGTCGACGACCGATTGACGAGATGATGGCCGTTGCCGTCGTTCTTGGGGAAGGCGGCGCAATCGCCGGGCCGCAGGATGTGTTCGCCCTGATCGTCGATCAATACCAGTTCGCCCGACAACACATAGACGAATTCATCTTCCTTCGTATGCCAATGGCGTTGGCTGGACCACGCACCGGGCGCCAGCGTCAGGACGTTGACGCCGAATTGCGTCAAACCGCCGGCATCGCCTAGCGCCTGGCGGACGCGATCGATGCAAGGCTCGTGGAACGGTGCGGGGTAGCCGGAGCCCTTGCGCTCTGGAATGGATTTCATGTCGATCTTGGGCATGGTCTGTCCTTCAAATGGCATCGGCAGCATAAAACAAAACCACCCGCGGGCGGTCGATCTGAAAAGAACATCAGCTTGTCTAGTGGCTCGGCTGACCTTCGCCGCCTGCCTGACCTTCCGCCTGTTGCTTCTTGCTGAGATCCTCGCCGGTGACCTGGTCGACAACCTTCATAGACAGGCGCACCTTGCCGCGATCGTCGAAGCCCAGAAGCTTCACCTTCACGGCCTGACCTTCCTGCACGACATCGGTCGTTTTGGCCACGCGCTTGGGCGCGAGTTCGGAGATGTGCACCAGGCCGTCGCGCGGGCCGAAGAAGTTCACGAAGGCGCCGAAATCCATCACCTTGACGACCTTGCCGTCATAGATCTCGCCGATCTCCGGCTCGGCCACGATCGACTTGATCCACTTCAGCGCCGCCTTGATCGACTCGCCGTCGGCGGAAGCGATCTTTACCGTGCCGTCGTCTTCGATGTTGATCTTGGCGCCGGTCTTCTCGACGATTTCACGGATCACCTTGCCGCCAGAGCCGATCACTTCGCGGATCTTGTCAGTCGGGATCTTGATGGTCTCGATGCGCGGCGCATGCTCGCCGAGCTGATCGCGGCTGTGGCTGATCGCTTTGTTCATCTCACCGAGGATATGCAGGCGGCCGCCTTTGGCCTGATCCAGCGCCACGCGCATGATCTCTTCGGTGATGCCGGCGATCTTAATGTCCATTTGCAGCGAGGTGACGCCCATTTCGGTACCCGCCACCTTGAAATCCATATCGCCCAGATGATCTTCGTCACCCAGGATGTCGGAAAGCACCGCATAGCGGTTGCCCTCCAGGATCAGGCCCATGGCGATGCCGGCGATCGGACGGGTGATCGGCACGCCGGCGTCCATCAGCGCCAGCGAGGTGCCGCACACCGTCGCCATCGAGGAGGAGCCGTTGGACTCCGTGATCTCGGAAACGATGCGCAGGGTGTAGGGAAACTCTTCCTTCTTCGGCAGCATCGGATGGACGGCGCGCCAAGCGAGCTTGCCGTGGCCGATTTCGCGGCGGCCTGGACCCGACATGCGGCCGGTCTCGCCCACCGAATAGGGAGGAAAATTGTAATGCAGCATGAAGTGCTGCTTGTAGGTGCCTTCCAGGCTGTCGACGAACTGTTCGTCTTCGCCGGTACCCAATGTCGCCACCACCAGGGCCTGCGTCTCGCCGCGGGTGAACAGCGCCGAGCCGTGGGTGCGCGGCAGGACGCCGACTTCCGCCACGATCGGCCGCACCGTAACCAGGTCGCGGCCGTCGATGCGCCTCTTGGTGTCGAGCACCGCGTTGCGCATGACATGGGCTTCGATGTCGTGCATCAGCGAGCCGAGCTTGTTCTCCTCAAGCTTGCCCTCGCCGGCGAATTCCGCCGCCGCCTTGGTGCGGATTTCCTTGATACGGTCGCCGCGCACATGTTTCTCGGGAATCTGGAAGGCGGCGGAAAGATCGGCGCCGACGAAAGATTTGACGCGCTCGAAGATTTCCTTGGTGTCGTCGGCCGGAACGTCGCGCGGCTCCTTCGCCGCTTTCTCCGCCAGTTTGATGATGCCGTCGATCACCGTCTGCATCTGCTTGTGGCCGAACATGACGGCGCCGAGCATCTCGGATTCCGTGAGTTCCTGTGCTTCCGATTCCACCATCAGGACCGCGCTGGCCGTGCCGGCGACCACCAGATCGAGCTTGGAATTCGGCATGGAGTCGATTTCGGGGTTCAGCACATATTCGCCGTCGATGAAGCCGACGCGCGCGGCACCGATCGGCCCCATGAAGGGGATGCCCGAAATGGTGAGCGCGGCCGATGCCGCGACCATGGCGACGATATCGGGGTCATTCTCCATATCGTGGCTGAGCACAGTGACGACGACCTGCGTCTCGTTGCGATAGCCGTCGGCGAACAACGGACGAATGGGGCGATCGATCAGCCGCGAGATCAAGGTCTCGCGCTCGGTAGGCCGGCCTTCACGCTTGAAATAGCCGCCTGGGATCTTGCCGGCGGCAAAGAATTTCTCCTGGTAATTGACGGTCAGGGGAAAGAAATCGATGCCGGGTTTGGGCGCGCGGGCGCCGACGGCGGTGGCCAGAACTACAGTTTCGCCATAGGTGGCAAGCACGGCTCCATCGGCTTGACGGGCCACGCGGCCGGTTTCGAGCACGAGCTTGCGCCCGCCCCATTCGATTTCTTCGCGTACGATCTTGAACATTTTCGGATTCACTTTCCTTCGTTCCCGCGGGCCGGATTGCCGGCGGGGTTTCCTTGAGTCATCTCAAGAATGTGTGTGCACGCGCCCGCAGACCATCCGCGGACACGTGCGAATTGCGACGGGCGATGACGGACGCGCTTTCAGCGCCTCAGTCCCAGCCTGCTGATGAGCGCCTCGTAGCGCTTTTCGTCGGAGGCTTTGATGTAATCGAGCAGACGCCGGCGCTGCGACACCATCTTGATGAGGCCGCGGCGCGAATGATTGTCTTTGGCGTGCGTCTTGAAATGCTCGGTCAGGTTGGAGATGCGCTCGGAGAGCACGGCTACCTGAACTTCGGGCGAGCCGGTATCGCCCGGCTTCGTGGCGTATTGATTGATTACTTCCAGCTTACGTTCGGTCGTGATCGACATGTACGGTCATCCAGTTCCAAAGTTGAAAACACGAAACGGTCTCAACTCGCCAGCTTCGAAAGCAACCAGTGCAACCGGTTCGCCTTCGCCCGTCGAGCAGAAGACCGTGAGCCCCTGAAGATCGTCGCTGGAAGAAGCGAAATCCGCGATCCGGGCGAACTGCGCCGCTCGGATCAGGATCGGATTGCCGCTGCGTAGGCGAACCGCATCCGGGCCCGCGACGGCCAGCGCCGGGATGCCGTCCAGCGCGGTCGAAATGGGCCTCAAGTGCTCAAAAGCGGCGGGACTATGCATAAAACCCCTTAGCGTTTCCAGTGCTATTGCATCCTCTTCGGAAAAAGCGCCGATCCGGGTGCGCCGGAGCCGGGACACATAGCCCGCCGTGCCGAGAAGCCGTGCCAGATCGCGCACCCAGGCCCGGACGTAAGCCCCTTTGCCGCAACGCATTTCGAACTCGGCATGGTCCCGGCCGGGGACGGAGACAAGGCGCGCCTCGTATATATGGACGGTACGGGGCTGAAGCGCGACCGCTTCCCCGTCGCGGGCAAGGTCGTAGGCCCGCTCGCCCCCGACCTTGATCGCCGAATAGACTGGCGGCACCTGAGCAATCTCGCCGGTGAGGGCGGGAAGCGCCCGCTCGATCTCCTCGCGCGTGGGGCGGACGCCGGAGGTGGCGATGACGGCACCCTCGGCATCGTCGGAATCGCGGCCCTCGCCCCAAGCGGCCGTGAAACGGTAGGTCTTCTCCGCATCCATGGCGTAGGGCACGGTCTTGGTCGCTTCGCCGAGCGCAATCGCGAGCACGCCCGTCGCCATGGGATCGAGCGTGCCGGCATGGCCCGCTTTCTGCGCGTTGAAGACGCGCTTCACGATGCTCACGGCCTGCGTGGAGGTGACGCCTTCGGGCTTGTCGACGACGACCCAGCCGTGAACGGCATCGCCCTTCTTCCTACGCGCCATCGTCCTCATCCTTCGACAAATCGCGCGCCACGCGCTCGGACTTGAGCAGTGTTTCGATCTTTTCGGCTTCGGCGAAGGAGGTGTCCTCCATGAAGCGCAATTCCGGCGTGAAGCGGAGCGCAATCGTCCGGCCCATCAGCCCGCGGACGAAGCCTTTGTGACGGTTGAGCGCGGCAAGCACCGGGCCTGCGTTCTTGCCGCCGAGAGGTTCGCAGAAAACGACGGCATGGCGCATGTCCGGCGAGGGCTTGACCTGCGTGATGGTGATCGAGACTCCGTCGAGATCGGGATCGCGGATTTCGCCGCGGGCGAGAATCTCCGCAAGCGCGTGGCGCAGGAGTTCGCCGACGCGCAACTGACGCTGGCTCGGCCCTTTTTCGTGCGCGGCCGTATGACGACGATGTGCCATCTATTCTTCCTCGTAACCGAATTTTCCGCACCATGGCTTAAGCAGCGGCAGAACCGGCTCGAGCTCTCTGCGATAGGCGCGCCACTGGCCCGCGCCTTGGCTGTAGAGACCGCGCGCAACTTGCGCCGCGCTTGGCGTATTGACGGCACGCGCGCGCGTCTTTTCGGCGAAGCCGCGCATGCCTTCATCCCATTCGAGGCCGAGAAAGGCGCAAACCTTGCGCGTCTCGCCTTCGAAATCGCCGACCATGTCTTCGTATTTCAGGACATGCGTGTCGAGTGCGAAGAGGCCGCGATAGATTTCGCCGAGCGTCATCGCGGCATCGTAATAACGGGCCGCCCCTTCGAGCGTCAGAAGCTCGTACATCTGCGCGCTCATGCCGAAGCGGCGGCGGAAGCAGGAAAGCACGACGTCGCGCGGATCGCGCAAGGCGAACAGAATCTTCGCCTGCGGGAAGAGCTTGGCGACGAGCGGCAGAAGCACGGTGTTGAGCGGCATCTTGTCGATGAAAACGCGGCTGCCCGGCACGAAGCCGCAATCGGCGGCGAATGTCCAATAGGCCTTGCGCCAGGGATCGAGCGCGTCTCCGGAAAGTTTCGAGAGGCGGTCGAGCCCACCTTCGGCCATGACGAAATCGTCGAACGCCGCCGTGAAGCAGTCGCGCTCTTCCATCGTCTC
>JAGWVX010000185.1 GCA_018970685.1 Alphaproteobacteria bacterium
GAAGTCGGCTATACGGTCGGGCCGGGCGCGCCCTTGTACAGACTCACGGCGGGCAAAGGCGCCGTCATACAGGTGAGCCTGCCGGCGTCGGAGCTTGCGCGCGTTCGCGTGGGCGATACGCTGGAATTGACACAGGATGGGCAAACGATACGGCTGCCCGTGACGCGTGTCGCTCCCGCCGTGAATGCCGCCGGACTGGGAACTGTGGAGGCCGATGCGCTAGCCCCTCCTTTCGGTCTGCCGAGCGGCAGCAGCATCGCCGCCACAGTTCTCACGGCTTCGACAAACAAGATGCTGACGGTCCCGATGTCGGCGCTGGTCGGACAGGGATCCGGCGCGCACGTCATCTTGTTTATGCGCGGCTCGAAACCAGACTCACCAGCTCGACTGCATGTCGTGCGGATCAAAGTGCTGCAACGGGGCAACTCGAGAGCGGCAATCAGCGGCACTCTGAAGCCGGGTGAACGTGTCGTAGTCGGACAGACGGCGGTGTTGGCCCAACTGCGAGAGGGCGATGCGGCCGTTACTTCCGTTGTCGCGGGAAGCGCGAAATGAACATTATGCAACGGCTGCTCGGCCGGCCGCACGCCATCTTAGCGCTGACGGTCCTGGTCGTTGCAGCCGGCATCGCGGCATACCTCACCATGCCGATGAATCTGTTCCCGGACACCAACCGGCCGATGATCAGCGTCATCACTCAATGGCCAGGCGCCGAGGCGAGCGACGTCGAACAGGACATCACGCATCCCGTCGAGACTCAGCTTTCCGCGATCGACGGCGTGCGCCGCGTCACCTCGGTGTCGCGCGATCAGGTCTCTGCTGTAACCGTTGAGTTTGAATACGGCAACGACATCAACATCGTTGCCACGAAGGTGTTGACCGAACTCAAGCGTGTCGAATCGAACCTGCCCGCAGGCGCGGCCCAGTCGACGATCTTCCGCATCACCAACGCGGCGCAGCCGGTGACTGTGCTGGCGCTGACACCCGCGAAGGGTTCCGATCTCGACTTGGGTGAGGTGCGTCGGATCGCCGAAAACCAGTTGCGCGATCGGCTGTTGCGGATATCAGGTGTGTCAGAAGTGGAGGTGTTCGGGGGGCATCAGCGCCAGGCCGAAGTCGATCTCGACCGTGGCGCGCTTGCGTCCCACAATCTCACCGTCGTTTCGGTGGCCGCGGCGCTTGCGGCGAGCAACGCCACGGCGCCCGAAGGCTTGGTGCACCGCGAAGGGTATCGGTTTCTATTAACGCTCAACAGCTTGAAGCAAAACCCGCAACAGCTTGCGGATGTCGAAATACCGATGCCTGGTGGCGGCCTCGTCCGGGTTGCCGATTTAGGCAAGGTTGGTTGGAGTGAGGCGGACCCGTCCTCGCTCTATCGCGGCAACGGGCGCACGGCTGTCGCCGTATCGCTGCTGCGCGGCGAGAATGGCTATGCTGCGACGACCGCCCGCGCCATTGAGGCGGAACTCCCCGCCATCCGCCAAGCATTTCCCATGCTGCACATCGCCCAGGCCGACGGCCAGCTGCGACTGATCAATCTGACCGTGGACAACATGTTGGCAGCGTTGCGCGACGCCGTCATCATGACGGTTCTGGTGATCCTGCTGTTCCTGGCCGACACACGTGCCGCCTTCATCACTGCTCTATCTCTGCCGTCCACCTACTTGCTTACCTTCGTCGTGATGAAGTTGATCGGCTACGAATTCGACATGATCACGCTCACCGCCGTCATTATCGCGGTCGGGCTTCTGGCCGACGACGCCATCGTGGTGATCGAAAACATCGAGCGGCGCATGCGCGAACACGGCGAAACGGGTCTCGCCGTCGCGGCCAACGGCACGCAGGAAGTGATGCTAGCGGTGCTCTCCGGTACCATCGCAAACGCTGTAGTGCTGCTGCCTATCGTATTCATCGGCGGTTTCGTGCAGATCGTGCTGCGGCCCTTGTCGGTGACGCTGATGGTGGCGCTCACCGCGTCCTTCATTGTGGCCGTGACCATTATACCACTCTTGACACCGTGGCTGCTCAAACCGGACGCCAAAGACCCGCTGCGCGCCCCGCTGAAATATTTCGACCGCTATGTCATCCGGCCACTCAAGCGTTTCTACGTAGCCGCCGTGACCCTGGCGCTGAAATACCCAAAGCGCGTTCTGATCGTCGCTTTGCTGCTGACGCTCGCCTCGTTGCGCCAGATGCCTGTCGTAGGGCGCGAGCTGATGCCGCTGATGGACACCGGCATCACACAGATAAGCTTCGAAGCACAGCCCGACACAGACACCGCCGGCATGCAGCGCATCGCCGCCGCGGTCGATATTGCAATTCGGGCGTCCGTCAAGCCTGATTGGTTGATCTCGACCTCGACCGCGATCGGTTCGGAGCCCCAGGACAAATCCTTCGGTTCCGCGCGCACGTTCCAGCAGGGCATGACAACCGTCAATCTAGTGGACCGCTTTCACCGCGGCGAGACAATCTTCGACATCGACCGCGATATCCAGCGCCGGGTGCGCGCCATTCCCGGCGTAATCAACGCCAATGCGGTGGTCTACGGGGCCACGCCGCTGTCGTCGGTCCGCGGTTCTGTGGACTTGATGTCTTCAGGTCCCGATTGGCGAATTCTCGACGACATCGCCGGGGCCATCGAGGCGCGACTGCGGACGGTGGGCGGCCTGACAGGCTTCGAGCGCAGCTGGCAAGGCGACTCCAACAGGCTGCAGCTGGATATCGATGCGGCCAAGACGGCAAGCTACGGCCTGACGCCCGGAGGAATTGCGCAGCAGGTGGCCGCGCAGGTGAATGGGACAACCGGCGGAAGTCTACGCGTGGCGGGCGAAAACAGCGTTCCCGTCTGGGTGCGACTGCGTGGAAGCCAACGTTCCAACCCCGATGCCGTCTCGGCTCTCACCGTGATGTCGCCCAATGGCGTGCAAGTCCCGCTGGCGCAACTCGCTACGGTGAAGACCGTCTATGCCCCCACCGCCTTCACGCATCAAAACCTAGTTCGAACGGTGGACGTGGTCGGCAACCGCCGCAACATTGCCGTGACCGCGCTTGACGATCACGTGGCCAAGGCTATGAGAGGCCTGCAGCTGCCCCGTGGTTACACCGTGACCGACGAAGGCGAAATCAAAGAGATGAACGAGTCGTTCGGTCGCCTGGGCCTATCGCTGGCGCTGGGAATCGTTCTCCTCGCGGTCGTGCTGGTGATCGCTTTCCGCTCCTTTATTACGCCGGTCGCAATTCTGGCGACGCTGCCGCTTGCCGTCATCGGCGCAGCCTGGGCCATGATGATCGCCGGCAAGCACGGCTGCATGCCGTCGTTCATGGGTTTGATCCTGTTGATGGGAATCGTGGTCAAGAACGGCATTCTGTTGGTGGACTTTACCCAGGAGGCACTCGCCCAGGGGGCAGCGCTCAAGGACGCCATCCTGCAGGCCGTCGACCTTCGCACACGTCCTATACTGATGACCGCCGCTGCGGCCGCTGTAGGTATGGTTCCCGTCGCCTTCCAGTGGGCCGTCGGTCTAGAGCGCCTGTCGCCGCTGGCAGTCGTCGCCATCGGCGGGCTGATCGCTGGCACATTCCTCACCCTGCTGATCGTACCGGTGTTGCTCTTCCTGCTGCTCAAACGGCGATATGGGACGGCATGAGGCGATTAGTACAGTCTCGCCGGCCGCCACACACTGCATGCGTTCTTACTTATGCGCTTATGCTTGGTTTCGGGCGAGCAGCGTGCTCCTTTCGCGCACGGATATGCGGTCACCTCGTTTTCTTTCCGATTGTGTCCCCGGCACAAAACAGGCCTGAAGCCGGATTTGCATCCGACCGCTAACATACTGAATTTTCTGAAGAAAACCTGGAGCGGGCGAGGCGAATCGAACGCCCGACCCTAACCTTGGCAAAGAACTAACTTTTAGCCGCATCAATGGGTTAGGACCGCAAAAAACGCTCCAGAGAGCCCCAAAAGCGCCTTCCGCCTTACAGCTGTAAGGCGCTACTCCGTACACGGACAAATCGCTGTAAGGCGCTTTTTTGTATGGTTAATTTTGTCTCGATTTTGCGCGGTTTACCAGGATTTTGTCATGGGAGGTCAGCCGGTAGTATGTGGGCTCGCCAAATGCAACCTCCCGACGGCGGGCTTCGATCTGACCACCAAGAATGATGGGCGATAACTCAAGCTCAAGGTGGCGGCCGAGACTCTGACCGGGCCGTCGAGAAAGGTTCCGTCTCCTGCCTTCTAGGTCGCGGCTCATATACTTCCAATTAGCGTGATGTTGATTTCCAATCAGCCGATATGAATAGTTTCAGTTGTCCGGGATTCGGGGAAGGCATGTTCGATCGGTTCGTGAAGCGGCGAGCGGAGGAAACCCTTTCGGATACATGGTCGCCTTGGCGAAGCTTGCCCCTAACGATCGATTCCGCCGTTTCCGCCACGACGATCTGGTGGCCGTTGCACAGGCGCTAATGTCACCGTCACAGTAGGGCGCACGGCATACTCAACGTCTTGGCTCAGCGCACAGGTACTTCGTGAGTTCCACACCGAGCGCTTTTCGTTCTTCACATGCAACGCATCATGACGACGGCGGGAGTATGTCTGAATGCCGAGAAAATCGAGCAAAATCGTCGTCTTGGACGCGGTCGTGCCCGGACATGCACGCCGGCCGCGACGAAAGCGATTTCGCCGACTTTCGGACACCTCGGGAAACGCTATGATAGTGACCAATCTGGGGAATGTCGGGTAAAATGCTATGATCGCCACCGACGCGGGCTCGTCCGTGGCAATGTCGGTTAAGCATGGCCGCATGAGTTTTCGGCGGGCAGGGGGTATCCTATGAAAAGCATTATAGCGGGAGTGGCTCTCGCCGCTCTTTTTTTGTTGTCTGCGGCTGCGAGAGCCGACGAAACCCTCGATCGGGAACTTTGCGCGGCTATCGCCAAGGGGGCCGCGGATGATGTTCGTGCGGTGTTGGCGAAAGGCGGCAATGCGGGCGGCACATGCGTGAAACCGCAAATCCCTGGCGTTCCCGATTCCATGCTGAAAACTGCCCTGTTTGCGAGTTACAACGCGATCGACAAGCGCCAAGCGGCCGACATTGTGGAGACGCTGATTGATGCGGGCGCGGACGTCAATGTCAAAGACGTCAAGGGAAATCCGTCGTTGTTCCGCGATATGGATGTAGCGACGGCGAAAGTGCTACTGGCCCATGGCGCCGACGTGAACGCGCGGGACCGCGTCGAAGGAAAAGTTGCCTTGGACGAGCTTCCGAGTGCTCTCAACGTGAGTGGGTATACTGAGCGAACGTCAGCCGGAATTGCGCGCCTCTTGATCGATCATGGGGCGGACGTGAACGCTCGGGACAATGCTGGTCTGACGCCGATTTATTACGCGGTGGATGGATGCGACGTGATGTTGGTCAGTGTTCTGATCGCACACGGCGCAAAGGTGGACGTGGCATACAAGGCCGGAGTAGACCCGTCCATTGGTGAAGAAGAAATATTTTGGCACTCCATGGACACGGTGGATGAGCATCTCGTTGAATCGGGCCGCATCTTGACGCTGCTCGACGTCTTGAAGTTTACGGTCAGCCCTTGCCAGAAGACGCAACGACGAAAGATAGAAAATATCCTGCATACACACGGCGTCGGGCGGAAAAAATGACCTGTCGGTGATTGTCGTGCCAACCCATCTTCTGCCTCACATACGGCTTGAAGAATCGCCACTTAGGCGACATCGACTGCAAAATAGACGCTGAACTGTAAAATCGCTTCCAAGCGTGATCCCTCCGGAAGAGCGCGGATCTCTTTGATTGTACCGAGGAAGCCACGTCCTGGGTGGGGCCGCGCTTCGCGAGAAGCATGACCCCATCTCGTTCTATGTTTTAATAGGTATATCAACGCGCTGGACGGATTCAGGGGTGGGTCGGTATTCGGCTCTGACGCAGATTTGGTGGTGGTACGCCGCAGAAGGGCGAGTTTGCAGATTCAAATCAATGGCATAGCTCGCAGCTCCGGTCCGTATTGCTTCGCCTTTCATATGCCTCCTGTCGCGCGACGTATGACAACGTCAATTGCGAAATCATTTCAATCAGATCGCTGTCCGATACTCATAAGGAATGATCGCGCGTCGTCATCAAAAGTGCGTCAGAGCC
>JAGWVX010000186.1 GCA_018970685.1 Alphaproteobacteria bacterium
GTATAAATTTAGAATGATACGTGAAAGCAATGTGTGAATTGCGGGAAGTAATGGAAAGTAAAGGCAAAATACTCCTTAAAGTAGTAATTGTATCATGATACGCGACGCTGATCGAATTCCTGCCTGATCGATACTAAAACGCGATGCGGGCAATTTGGCCTCACCTTCAGTTCTCAGAAGCGCCGTGGTAGCGACGAGGTCGGGTCGGAAAATCATAGAACGGCACACAATTGAACAACGAAGAACAGCTCCGGATATTGGCGCTTCGGTCGGATCGCTGGCTCAAAGATTTTGTGCTGCCGCTCTGGTGGCGAAATGGCGCCGACCATAAGCGCGGTGGCTTCCAGGAATTGCTGGGGCTAGACGGTTTGCCGCCGCCAAATCTGCCGCGACGGGCGCGCGTTCAAGGACGTCAGAGTTACGTCTATGCGATCGCCGGCACGCTTGGCTGGGTTGGTCCATGGCAAAAAGCTGCTTCGTATGGATTGGATTATCTGAACCGGCATTATCTACGCCAGGACGGCCTTTATCGTACCCTGGTGTCGGAAGACGGCGCGACACTCGACGACACTGCAATGCTCTACGATCAGGCCTTTACGTTGCTCGCGATGGCGTCTATCTACGGCGTTCTGCCGGATCGCGGCGATCTGAAGATTGCCGCTCACGAGCTCTTCGATCGTATCGCACAATCAAGACGCCATCCGGAAGGCGGCTTCATGGAGTCGTTGAGCCGTCCTTATCAGGCGAACCCGCATATGCATTTGCTGGAAGCCGCACTTGCGTGGCGCGATGTCGAGTCGGACGCCATGTGGGACGACTTGGCGGATGAAATCGTTGCGCTGTGCCTGACAAAGTTCATTGATCCCGAGGGCGGATTTCTACGTGAATTTTTCGACAGGAAATGGCGACCACTGGACGGCCCCGAAGGGCACAGCATCGAGCCGGGCCACCAATTCGAATGGTGTTGGCTGCTCGAGCGCTGGGGACGGCTGCGCAACGACGATCGCACCCGTGCCGCCGCGCGCGTCTTATATAATGCCGGTCTACGGGGCATCGACCGCAAACGCGACGCGGCTGTCGACGAATTGGCGGATGATTTCATCGTACGGCGTGCGACGGCTCGCCTTTGGCCACAGACGGAGCGCGTCAAGGCAGCGCTCATCTTGTCCCAGACGGCAGAAGGCGAAGCCCGGAAGCAATATTTCGACGAAGCTCTTCGGGCTGCCGCAACGCTTTGGCGCTACTTCGAAACGCCGACACCGGGGTTGTGGCGCGACAAGCTGCTTTCTGATGGAACATTTGTTGAAGAACCTGCGCCGGCGAGCTCGCTCTATCACATTATCTGCTGCATCGCGTCACTGAAGCAGGCGTTACCGTGACGCCTTGGCCATATAACGGCGTACGACCCCAAGCCCATATACCGCTGCGGAAGCGGTCACTTTTATAACTACTGTTGCAGCCGACCGTTTCGCCCGTCAACGCCCCGCATCCTCACGTAACTACCCTTTTAACGACGAATACCCGTCGTCTATGCGCCGTTCACATAGCTCCCACTGCGTATAAATCGTTACGCATTTGCGCCGAAATATCCCACGGACGCTGCTTGAACGTGCCGCGAAGTGGACCCGGCAACGGCTCTACAGAAAGCTAAGCGCGCGCAGCGTCGACAATGATCACTTTAGGAATGTGTTTACCGTCACAAACCCAATGCCGATTTATTGGGTCCGCCTGCCGCATTTGCGGTAATACTCACCTGAGTGCGATAGCGTCGTGTAGAGGATATTGAACCACCTGCCTGAAGAAAAGCCTAACGAAACCTTACTTTAAAACTTCGTAAGAACAATTGGCTACCATAACCGCGCATCAGGCGGCCCATAGATAGGTCAAGCGGGCGGTGGCAGAGAAAGACAAATTGCCAAGACGAGACCACGGCGGACTGCTCGGCCTAGTGCCGATTGCCACCGCTGCGGCGATCTGCGCGATTATTTTCACCGCGCCGAATGCGTGCGCGGCCGACGTCGGTCTGGCCGACCTCCAGGCGACCGCACGCTCGCTCGGGTTCCTTGACTCGCTGCAGAACCGCGCCGCCATCTCGATCGGTGTTGTGTATGGCACCAACGGCCATGACGACCGCGACCAAGCCGTGCACGTCGCGGGATTGTTTGCGGGCATGCCCGGACCTGGTTCCTCGACGATTCAAGCGAGTATTGTCACCGCCGATGACCTCGCGAAGAACGGTCGACGATTCGACGCACTGTATCTGATGCCCGATGCGGGAGCGAGCGGCAGTTTGATAGCCGACTTCATCAAGCGTCAACACCTGGTGAGCGTCTCGAGTGATCCCGCTTGTCTCGACGCCAAATATTGCGTGCTGATGGTTCAAGGCGGATCCGGCGTAAATATCGTCCTCAACACGGCTTTGGCGTCCGCAGTCGATGCGCACTTCTCCTCCGTCTTCACGATGATGGTGAAACGTAGATGACCGCGACCACCGACAACAAAGCTCGCAAACCGCGCCACGTCCGCTCTTGTCTGCTGATCGGACTTTCAATAGGTATGTCTGCGGCCGTCTATGCGCTACCCGCGCAGGCCCAGTTGATGGACTACGGCTCGCTCGAACAGTTGTTCGGCGAACCGGTGACCACCAGTGCGACGGGCTCGCCGCAACGTGCTACCGAAGTTCCGGCCAACATGATCATCATCACTGCGGACGATATTCGCCGTTCTGGTGCGCGCGATATTCCCGGCGTTCTTCGCCATGTTGCCGGCGTGGACGTCATGCAGTGGGCCAGCGACAATGCGGATATCTCCATCAGGGGCTACAACCAGGCCTATGCCGCCAGAACCTTGGTACTGATTGACGGACGTCAAGTCTATGCGGACTACTACGGTTTCGTTCCATGGAGCGCACTGCCGATCGAATTGGGTGCGATTCGCCAGATCGAAATCGTGAAGGGCCCGAATGCGGCGCTGTTTGGATTCAATGCCGTCGGCGGTGTAATCAATATCGTCACCTACAACCCTCGCTATGACGACGTGAGCACAGTGTCCACACGCGTCGGCACGCAAGGGCTGGCAGAGGTCTCTGGTGTTGCCACATTGCCTTTGGGCAGCATCGGCGCGTTGCGCCTATCAGGCGGACTACGCTCTGACGACGAATTTACAACGCCGATTCCGTTGGCCATGGCCGGTCCACCGCGGGTCGCAAATGGCCGCACGTCGATCGATGCAGACGCGACTTTCAAGCTGTCGAGCGGCGTTGATCTTGGCGTCGAGGCAAGCCATACGCATGCCAGACAGAATGAAGTGTCTCCAGATTATACATCGCAAGACTCCGACTACTCGACAAATTCTCTGAAAGCACAATTGGCGGCCGACACAAATGTCGGCTTGCTTAAGCTTACCGCTTACTCAAACTGGATTTCCTGGCACGGCATCGCCAATCCCTTGCTAGGGATATTTTCGGTACACAATCAAGTGACTGTTGTTCAGGCCGAAGACGTTTTCAATCTTGGATCAGATCACACTCTGCGTGCGGCCCTGGAATACCGCCACAATACCGTTGGCACGGCGCCAATCGCCGGCGGCACCGTCGCGTACGACGTAGCGTCTGCGTCCGGCATGTGGAATTGGCGCGTCACGCCGACGGTCTCTCTAACCAACGCGTTGCGGGTCGACGATCTCATATTGGGGCGAAGCGGGTTTATGCCGGCGGACTATCCGTTTACGAATGAAGACTGGGACCGCTCAATAGCTCAGTTTAGCTTCAACAGCGGCGTGGTGTGGACCGTAGACCATGACAGCAAGTTGCGCCTCATGATCAGCCGAGGCGTTCAGCTTCCCAATCTTGTGGAGTCTGGAGCGTTGCTCATCGACACACCGTTCCTGCAGGTTACCGGATCGCCTACCCTCAAACCAACGGCTGTGACGAATTATGAGCTCGCGTGGGATCACGATTTGCCGACGTTCGACGCGCACCTGCAGCTAAGCGCATTTCATCAGTATACAAATAATTTAACGTCGATTGCAGGCGCTTTCGTTCCGAGGCCGACCAGTCTCTACGCGACGTCGGCAAATATCGGCTCGTCCAGCGCCAACGGCATAGAATTGATCGCGAACGGCACGATGGAAGGCGCTTGGCGCTGGTCCTTAAGCTATCGTGCGGAATTTATCGGTGACACTTTCCTACCGTTTGCCAAAGGCGGCATTGATTTCGTCGACTATGAACACACCACACCGAAGCACGTTGCGAAAGGCAACATTGGATGGTCGGACGACAGGTGGGAAATCGATACATATCTCAGCTACCAGTCCGGCGCGTTTGGCTTGCGTACGACGGGCATCGACACCTATTTGGTCCCTGTCGCCGCCTATGCGTCCCTTGACGGCCGAGTGGCGTATCACCTGACGGACTGGGCGACGATTTCCGTATCGGGGCAAAATCTACTGCAATCTACGCAACAGCAAACCTCGGGTCCTTATGTTGAACGGCAGGTATTTGTGACACTGACCTTAAGCAACTAACCGCTAAGGCGCACAGAAGACGCAAGAACGATGGATATTTTCTGGCAAATCACAATTGTTGAGGCGCTGCTGAACTTCGCGGTCTTCGCCGCGGCGGTGATTGCTTACGGGCCGATAAGGGTGCTTGCGGAGCGCCTGCGTCCGGCATCCAGTCTCACCGTGGGTGTGGCGGTCGGCATCCTATTTGGAGGAGCAACGGCTGTCGCCCTGCTCCTCCCCGTCCATATGGCAGGCGGCGCCTCAACCGGCAGTCAGACGATTCTTTTGGGCCTCGCCGGACTCCTTGCCGGACCTGCGGCCGGCGCCACTGCCGCGCTGATCTCCGTCACAGCGGAGCTACTTCCCGTGCTTCACGGCGGCGTTATGGACGACGCCGGACTTACCGCGTCGCTCGCTTGCACGGCAGCCGGTATTGGATTGCGTCTCTTTCTGGATAGCGGCAAAGCCGCACGGCCAGGCTACGTCAGCTATTTCCATTTGCCCACTTTGGGGGCTTTGTCGGCGACGATCAGCTTGATCACGTTAGCAGCCTTTCAAGGCGTGGCGGCAGCCTTCGCCTCAGCATTTCCCTCGTTTGCCTCCGGCATGCTGGGGGCGACAATTCTTGGCACGCTGTTGCTGCACGAAACGCGCCGGCATAAAGCCGAAAGGGAGCTACGCGAAAGCGAAGCTCGCCTTGCCACTCAGGCGCAGGAACTTGCCGACGCCCGCGACGCGGCGGACAGCGCCAATCAAGCTAAGACTGAATTTCTCGCCAATATGAGCCACGAAATCCGCACGCCGATGAACGGCATCATCGGCATGACAGGGCTATTAATGGACACCGATCTGGACGAGGAGCAACGCAAATTTGCCGAAGTCGTGCGTGAATCCGGCGAGGCTCTTCTGACTATCGTCAACGACATCCTGGACATTTCGAAACTCGAAGCGGGAAAGCTGGAAATTGAACAGATAGATTTTGACCTCGTCAACGTGGTGGAGAGCGCCGCCAGCCTGATGACCGGACGGGCGCACGAGAAGGGGATCGATTTGGGCGTCTTCGTTGCCCACGCTTCAAGAGGGACCTATCACGGTGACCCCACGCGAATCCGCCAAGTACTTCTCAATCTCCTGGGCAATGCTATCAAATTCACTGAGAAGGGTGGCGTTTCACTGCAAGTTTTCGCACGTCCGGCTGACGCGACCAAGACAGACACCCCTCCCGCGTTGCGCTTCGAGATTACCGATACGGGTATGGGGATACCCGAAAACCTTCGCGAACGCCTTTTCAAGAAATTCAGCCAGGTCGACAGTTCCGTTACGCGCCGCTATGGCGGCACGGGCCTCGGTTTGGCGATCTGCAAACAGCTCGTCGAGCTGATGGGGGGTGAGATCGGCGTCACCAGCCGCGTCGGCATGGGATCGACGTTCTGGATCGAATTGCGTCTACCGCGTTCCGACGGCGCTCTGCCTCACAATCAGGTAGTGCCTTTGCAACTTGAAAATCTGAATGTCCTCATCGTCGACGACGTTCCGATGAACGTCGAGATTCTGAAG
>JAGWVX010000187.1 GCA_018970685.1 Alphaproteobacteria bacterium
TGAAGCGATTATGCTCTCGCAGAGTTCTTGCTTGCCGGATTTCGGCTTGGGATCGAGGTTCGTTTTGACCGCGTGATCCGCGAGCGATGCCAGATTGTATTCGCCGGCCAGGATTTTCTTGCCGAAAGCACCGCTCCAACCGGCATAACGCTCCTGCTGAATCTTGGCGAGACGCTTCTCGTTGACGATGGTTTCTGCCGCTAGCAACGCGCGCGCCAACGTGTCGATACCCGCGATATGCGCGACGTAAAGGTCGCTGGGATCCACCGATTGGCGGCGCAGTTTGGCGTCGAAATTGAAGCCGCCTGTGGTGAAGCCGCCGGCCTGCAGGAACAGCAGCATCGCGGGCGTCATCAGCTGGGCGTTGTTCGGGAACTGGTCGGTGTCCCAACCGTTCCGGGGGTCGCCACGGTTCATGTCGATCGAACCGAAGATGCCGTATGCCAGGGCTGCCGCGATCTCGTGCTCGAAATCGAGACCGGCAAGTTCTGCATGATTGACCTCGATGTTCACCCGCACCTCTTTCTCCAGCCCGTAGCGCTGCAGGAAAGCGTACACGGCCGCGACGTCGCGATCGTACTGGTGCTTGGTGGGCTCGAACGGTTTGGGCTCGATCAGGATCGTGCCCTTGAAGCCGATCTTGTGCTTGTGCTCCACGACCATCGACAGGAAGCGACCATAGCGGTCGAGTTCACCCTTGATGTCCGTGTTGAGCAGCGTGTCGTAGCCCTCGCGACCGCCCCATAGCACATAATTCTCACCGCCAAGCCGGTTCGTCGCTTCGAGGATGAAGCGCACCTGCGCCGCGGCAAAAGCAAAGACGTCCGGATCGGGACTGGTGGCCGCGCCGCCGGCGTAACGCGGATGGCTGAACAGGTTGGCGGTACCCCACAACAATTTCAGCTTGGTCTTGGCCATTTTCTCGGCGATCACCGCCTCGATGCGCTGCAGATTGGCGCCGTGCTCTTCCAGCGTGTCGGCCGAGGCCATCGCGTCAACGTCGTGGAAGGTGAAATAGGGCACGCCGAGCCGCGAGAGAAAATCGAATGCCGCATCGGCCTTTTGATCGGCCATTGCCTGGGTAACCTTGTCGCCTAGCCATGGCCGCGGCAGCGTGCCCGCGCCGAAGATGTCGTTGCCCGGCCAATTGAAGGAATGCCAGTAGCATACGGTGAGGCGCAGCCAGTCGGCCATGCGTTTGCCCAGGACCATGCGATCCTTGTCGTAGACTTTGAAGGCAAGGTCGTTCGTACTGCCCGCGCCTTCAAAACGGATCGGGGCAACGTCGGAAAAAAGGCTCATCTGGCAAACTCCCTGAAAGATCCCTTGAGATTCTGATAGAGGCGGGCAAACAACGGACGGCGCAGCGCCATCTGCTCGCGCAGACCTGCTTCCGGCTGAACAACACGCGTTACCTTTGGGGCGATGCAGACCTTGTCTGAGTCTTCGCCAGTCGCAGCCAGACGCCCCAGCCGCGCCGCGCCGAAAGCGGCGCCCACTTCGCCGCCCTCACGATAAGTCAGCGGTAGATTCAATGCCGACGCCAGGATGCGGCCCCAGTACGGCAACCGTGCACCACCGCCGGTGACGCTGATATCGCCGATCGTGCCGCCACTTTCGAGTAGCGCATCGAGCCCGTCGGCGAAAGCCAACGCCACGCCTTCGAGCACGGCATGCGCGAGATCCGCGCCGGTAGTCTCGGCCGTCAGACCGAAAAACACGCCACGCGCGCAAGGGTCGTTATGCGGCGTGCGTTCACCCGACAGATACGGCAGGTAGATCGGCGAGCCGGCGCGTAGACCGCGCGCTTCCGCGCCCGCGACGGTGTCAACGACATGCCTCGATCCGGTGAGCTGGGTAACCCAATCAAGCGCCGCCGCGGCTGTCAAGATCACCGACATCTGATGCCAACGCCCCGGCAGGCAATGACAGAAGGCATGCGCCGCTTTTGCCGGATTGGGACGGAACTTATCGGTCACCACGAATAGCACGCCGGAGGTACCGAGCGATAAGAACGCCTGGCCCGGCATGACCACTCCAAGCCCGGCGGCGCTGGCGGCATTGTCGCCGCCGCCGCCGGCCACGACGACACGCGGGATACCCAACTCGTCGGCCGTCTCGGCACGCAATTTTCCCGTCGGCGCATTACCTTCGAACAGCCGCGGCATGTTCGACCGCTTCAAATCCGTCGCCTTGAGCATCGCATCGGACCAATCGCGCTTGCCGACATCCAGCCATAGCGTACCTGCCGCATCCGACATATCGGACGCCTTCTCGCCTGTCAGCTTGAGCCGTACATAATCTTTGGGCAAAAGAACGCTCTCGGTGCGCCGGAACACCTCCGGCTCATGGTTCTTCACCCACAACAGCTTCGGCGCTGTGAAACCGGGCATCGCAAGATTGCCGGTGATCTCGCGCGAGCGCGGCTCTAGCTTTTCGAGCTCGGCGCATTCGGCTTCCGACCGCCCGTCGTTCCACAGGATCGCAGGACGCAGCGGCCTGTCCGCACCGTCGAGCAACGTTGCACCATGCATCTGGCCGCTGAGACCGATGCCTTTGATTGCGCGCCGGTCTTTTTCCGGCAGTGACCGCACGGCCTCGACAGTCGCACGCCACCAGCTGTCCGGATACTGCTCCGACCAGAGAGGTTGCGGCCGTTCAACGCTAAGCAGCGCGGAGCTTTGCCCCATTAGACGGTCTTCGCCGTCTGTTAGGACCGCCTTCACACTGGACGTGCCGACATCAATGCCGAGATACATAATCTTTCCCTGTCCCCCGCGCGGCCCTCGCTAAAGAGCCAAAACGGTCCGCGATAGCCACGGCTGCGCTCTTTTCCAGCGTTCTGGTAGCGTTATCATATAGAACCGCGCGAAGGCGTAAATACACAAAAGGTTAGAAACCTGCAGCAAAGCAGAAAATGCCGCTGATTTACGCTAACGGCCCCTAGAGACCGGCCACGCGTGAATAACCACGCCTGTCAGTCAAGAAAAGCGTCCAGATTGTCGTAGGCGGCACCGACGGCAGAGTTGAATTTCGGCTCCTTCGCCAAGTTCGCCGGGAAAACCTCCCTCAGCGCCAGGAAGCGCGGCAGATCGGCACTAGCCTTGCCCACACAGCTGCCGCCGACGTCGGCCAACATCTTGGCGAGCGGATCGTTGAGCGCGCGCCCCTCTTTGGCCTCGCGCACGACAAAGGCCATCCAAGCGGCGACCGGAACCGCGAGACGCCGGATCGGCCGGCCAGCACTCAAAGCGTCCGTGATGGTCCCGAGGATGCGGTAAGGCAGTTTCTGCGATCCATCCGAGGCGATCTGGTACAAGCGATGCGTCAGTGCCGGGTTTCGGAAACGCTGAAGAATGGCGCCGATATAGTTTTCGAAATCGAGGCCGCGTGTTCCACGCAGTGATGGTGTGATGTCTTCGCGCATCATCCGCGCTACGAAACCGGCAAGACGCGTATCGTTCATCGCCTCTCCCACCGAGGTGTAGCCAGCCAAAAGCCCGGCATAAGCTAGCGTCGAATGAGCGCCATTCAGCAGCCGTATCTTTGCTTGCTCGTACGCCTCGACGTCGTTGGTCAAGCTGGCGCCGACACTGGCAAGATCGGGGGCGTCCGAACCAAGGACGTCTTCGATCGCCCATTGCAGGAAGCTTTCGCGCTGTACGGGCGCATCGTCGTAAAGGCCGACCGACTCCGCTACCTTCTGTTTCAGTGCCTCGTCCGCCGCTGGTGTGATGCTGTCGACCATGGTGCACGGAAAACGCACTTCACCGGCGATCCAGGCCGCCAGTTCCTTATCGCCTCTCGCTTGTGCCAAGCCCAGCACCGCGTTGCGGAATTTGTGTCCGTTGCCGACGACATTGTCGCAGCTGATCGCGACAAAGGGAGCGAGCCCCTTGGCCTTGCGTCGCGCCAAGCCCTCCGTCACCCAACCGATCGCACTTTTCGGTGCCGTCGGATGTGTTAGGTCATAAGCGATGGCTGGATGCTGCAAATCGAGCTCGCCGTTGCCGTCCAGGCAATAACCTTTCTCAGTGATGGTTAGAGTTACCAGTTTGACCTGAGGCTGCGTGAGCCGGGCATAGATGCGGTCAGCGTCTTGCGACGCCAGCAGATATTCCTTCATCGAGCCGATGACGCGGAAGCGAATCCGCTCATCCAGTTCGGCGACGACGTAGAGCAGATCCTGCGGTATCAGCGCCTGCGCCAAACCGGGCGGGCGTATTTCGGCGGCACAGATTGCCCATCGGGGATCGCGCGCCAAAAGCGTGTCTAGGTACCACGCCTGGTGCCCGCGATGGAATGCACCCGGCCCGAAGTGGACAATACCCACCTCCGTTGTGCTGCGATCATAAGCCGGGACTGCAACGCCCGCCCGCAGCGCGCCCAAATTTTGCTGGGTCAGCCGTGTCCGCGGAGGCGTAGGCATGTTTTTTATCCTATGTGATCAGTCGGTAACCCACCTTACAGAGTGAGAATCAAAAAAAAAAGGAGCGGTACCATTTTTCACCGTCATTGGTAAGATAACTGCAGAAATCAAGGCTATTCCCACCATCTCCCTCCTTCATATTTCGAAAGGAAAAACGGAAAACATCTTGAGTCGTTGCGACAGCGGTTTCTTATGAAGCTGCGCCCATGTGCGCACATAACCCAAAAAAGAAAGGACCCGCTTCAGTCATTCGGAACCGAAGCGAGCCCCATCGGCGTCTCGAGACACATCTTAATGCGTTGCTTTCGCCGTCGATTTCGGCACCATGTCCAGGTGCGTCGCCTTGGCGCTGTTGGCGAACGGCGCCGCCGTCATGCCGGGATCGCCGGGTGCATAGGGGAACCGCAGAGCCTCGTAATAGTCGAGCGTGCGTTCCGGCTCCGCGTAACCCGCCGGCAACGGGAGCCCGTTAAGGCTATGGAAGTAGGCGATGCTGGCGTCGCGCCACAGTTTTGCGTCCCGATGCTGAATTTCCAGAAAGGCCGTCACCTGCGCGAAGCGTTGCGGATCGATATACGGTTTCATCTTGGCCCAGGTCGCCTGCATCTCCGACACGGTGTTCACGCCCTGCGTATAGTGCATGACCAACTCGTCCCAAAGCGTGTGCCCGGACTTCATCTCGTAGGTCCACGGCAAGTGATGAAACCAAAGTAGATACTTCTCGGGCGTCGTGTTGACGTCCGTGAACTCCTTAGCCAGCGACGGCGCATATTGAGCGACAGCGTCGCTGCCGGTCGGCGTACGATCGAAGCCAATCCCATATTTATCGGCTTTGTTGTAATAAACCGGGTTCCAGTCCGGCCGTCCGGCATTATCGATCCACGGACCCGGGCCGTAGTGGTGGCTCGTGCCCATCTGATGGGCGAGCCCCAGCGGCGTCATGTAGTTCACTGCGGCTTCACGTGATCCCATCATCATGGCGACAATTGGCTTAACCGCGACCGGATTGGTGGTGAGCGTCATGCGCACCCAATCGTTGGCAATGTCCTCGGCCGAGGCGTCCGGATTCCACGCTAACCGGCCAAAGGCATACCAGTTCGCCTGATCGAAGGTGCCGCCACACCAATTGCGATCATCGCCGACATTGGAGACGCCCGCCATCAGCGTATTTTTGTTGCCGAACAGCGAACCGTCGATGACCTTGGCAACCGTCGAGCCCGGCCCGCGCGCATCCGTGTCGGATTGGAGCACCTCCTGCCACATCGTGCCGAGATAAACGACGTGGGTCTCGAACCCCAGATATTCCTTCGTTAGCTGGATCTCGAGGCCGAGATTTGTCTTCGGCGTCGCGCCGAACAGCGGGCTGAACGGCTCGCGCGGCTGGAAGTCGAGCGGTCCGTTCTTCACCTGGAGGATGACGTTGCTGTCGAACTTGCCGTCCAACGGCTTGAACTCGTCATAGGCCTGCTTGATTCGGTCCTCTTTATCGTTCTGCGAATAGACGAAAGCCCGCCACATGACGATGCCGCCATGCGGCGCGAGCGCGTCCGCCAGCATATCGGCGCCGTCGGCATGAGTGCGGCCATAGTCCTGCGGACCGGGCTGGCCTTC
>JAGWVX010000188.1 GCA_018970685.1 Alphaproteobacteria bacterium
TTCTCTATGTCGCAGCTCATTCGCGGGACGTTGGTCGAAGTTTACCTGCGCCACCGCGGTATTGCCGCGGTGCACGACGCAGGTGCGCTGCGCTTCCATCCCCGCTGCTATTACCGCGCCGCCAAAACATCTTCGGAGATCTGGCCCGCGATGATCGCGGCGGTCACCAATGTCGACGGCCATATCACCGGTGTACAGCGCACCTGGCTTAACACCTCCGGACATGGCAAGGCGCCCATCGATACGCCGCGACGGGCGATGGGTCATCTTCTCGGCAATGCGGTTCGCTTCGGCATCGCGAACGACGTGCTCGCCGCCGGCGAAGGCATTGAAACCGTGCTGTCGCTGCGTTGTATGCTCCCGACCATGCCGATGGCTGCGGCGCTTTCGGCCCATCATCTGGCCGCGATGCTGCTCCCGCCGACGCTGCGCCGGCTCTATATCGCGTGCGACGCCGATACGGCGGGCAAGGTGGCTGCGAAGAGTCTGATCGAACGCGCCCAAGCGGTCGGGATTGAGGCGGTGGTGTTATCGCCCCGGCTCGGAGACTTCAACGACGATCTTTTCGCCTTCGGCCTCGACGAGCTTCGTGCCATGCTGCGCGTTCAGCTTGCCCCGCAGGATGTCATCCGCTTCCTGCTCCAGGAGGCGTTCGAGATCGGATGAGCAGCGGTCCGAAGCCGCCGCGGCCGGGTCTGGCGAGGTTCCGGCCGGAGCCGCGCCTGCGGCCTCCAAGGGCGATCGGACGGCCGACGGCCCGGCCCGGCAATGGCTTCGCCCGGCTATTTTCCGCCGGCGCTCGCGCGCCTTTGCAGCGCGAAGCAAAATAGCCGGGCTTCGCCATCCTCCGCGCTGCTCCGGCCGCGGTCGCTGGCACGCCACGGTGCCGGTCCGGTCCGCCCGCCGTCTGGGTGATCGCCACAACGGCCGCGATGGGCGCGGCCGATTGGGCCAAAGGACCTCACCCATGACAACCGACCACGACGGCATCGAACCGGCGCACAGCTCATCTCCGACCGATCACGCCCTGCAAGAGCTTCAGCTCCACGGCTATCGCCCCTTTGCGGACGAGCCCGATCCGCGACCGCTGCCCGACGGCGAGGTCATCGCGCGCGCCGTCGCCGACATCGTCGATGCGCTCGTCGCAACGCTCAGCGACACCCGCCTCGAACCCGACCTCGAGGGCCTGCTGTGGTCTCTCGTCAATCTCTTCCACCGGGCCGTGGAGCGCATCGAACGCGCGCTCGATACCAACGAGCTGGCGCAACACAAGAGCCAGCGCGAGCAGAACGGCTCGGAGGTCCGCTCGGTCGAGCTCGAGCGTCTCATCGCCGAAGGCCTCACACTGATCGAGCGCCGCAATGCCATGGAACTCTTCCGCGACCAAGCCGCCGAGCGTTTCGAGACCCACACCGGTTCGCCCTGGCGCCCCCATTGCGGCTCGCTGGTCAGCCGCCGCACCCTCACGGCCGCGATGATCGACTCCAAGGATTTCCTCGCCGCCAAACATCGTGCCGATCGCGAGATCCTGCTGCCGCCCGGACCCAAGATCGCCTTCACCGGCGGCCTGGACTTCAACGATGTTTCGCCCATCTGGGAGCGTCTCGACAAGGTGCATGCCAAGCATCCCGACATGGTGCTCCTGCATGGCGGGTCGGCCAAGGGCGCCGAACTCATCGCCGCCAAATGGGCCGCGCATCGCCATGTGCCGCAGATCGCCTTCAAGCCCGACTGGGCGAGCCACGCCAGAGCCGCGCCATTCCGGCGCAACGATGCCATGCTGGCGGTGCTACCGGTCGGCGTGCTGGTCTTTCCGGGCAGCGGCATTCAGGACAACCTCGCGGACAAAGCCAAGAGGCTCGGCATTCCGGTGTGGCGCTTTGCCCCAAGCGGATAAGCGCCGCAGCGCAGCACCATCGCCCGGACCTGCCCAAGCCAAGACTTGATCGGCACGTCTGACCGTTCCTGCGCGCCTTCCGCAATGTTCGAACGCGGGCGCGTTCCGGTTGCGGGGTGGCCGTCACCGGTGGCGCGACCTTCAAACGAACTTGTCTGGTGGCGGCCATTGCCCGGCGCTTTGGTCATCCGCGTTGGCATTGTCGATCCTCTCCCGACCCATCCGAAATGCGCCGTCCGGGGCGCGATTGCGGCGCGCAAAAGTTGGCCCGTCAGGAACGTCATCAACGATTAGGCAAGGCCAGAACTATTCATTGAGGCGGCCGGTTTGGGGATTTGCCGAATGACATCATTTGTGCATAATGCTGTCATTGAAAGCGATACGAGGATATGCCAGATGGCGGTCTTAACGGTTCGCAACATTCCGGAAGAGGTGCATCGCGCCTTGCGAATGCGGGCTGCCTCGCACGGTCACAGCACGGAAGCTGAGATTCGCGCCATTCTTGCGGAGGCTGTGAAGCCGCCGGTCCGCGTTGGGGATGCCCTCGCCCGGATTGGCCGCAAGGCAGGCCTCACAGACCAGGAACTTGATGCGCTGGCGCGAGACAAAACACCGGCCGAACCGGTGCGGTTCAAATGATCATCTTGGACACAAATGTGGTGTCAGAGCCGATGAAGTCCTCGCCAAGTCCGGCGGTGATGGCTTGGCTGAACAGGCAAGCTGCCGAAACATTATACCTGTCCTCAGTCACTTTGGCGGAGCTGCTGTTTGGAATCGGTTGCCTGCCGCAGGGGCGACGAAAGAAAGCCCTGACCGAGACCTTGGACGGTCTTGTCGGACTGTTTGGCGATCGTGTCTTGTCGTTCGATACGAAGGCGGCGCGCTGTTATGCCCAGCTTGCCGCGGCAGCCAGATCGGCAGGAAAGGGTTTTCCTGTTCCTGATGGCTATATCGCGGCCATCGCCGTTGCCAACGGGTTTGCTGTTGCGACCCGCGACACCGGCCCGTTTGAAGCGGCCCGCATCGCATTCCTGAATCCGTGGAAGACGTAGCAAGCGGACGCGCACGCACACAATCAGTTGTAACACTTTTGCACGCCGACTGCTTCGCCTCGACTTTCGTGGCTCTTCGGGTGGGGCCCTGCGGCAATGCCGATAAACCGCACTGTCAGCTGTCATCCGCCGTGGGCCGTTTTGCCTGCAAGCGACCCGCATTCGAATGCCTCAGCGAGGTTTCCTGCCGCTCGTGCCAGTCCTTCCGCCGCAACCCTGCCGATCGCGGTTCATCACTGCGGATCGACGCCTTGTCGGCCCTCTGATCGGATCGGCGCCATGACGTTCTCGACGTTTGCCGGCGCCTTTCAAGCTGCTTGACGTGGCGGCGCGTGACACCATGCAGCCCTCTTTTCTTGTCGCTTGCGGAGCCGATCCCTTGCTTGTCTTGCAAAGCGCTTAGGGTCCGCGGGCTTGCCCACAACCTGTTGGCTGAAGGAATTTCCCCGCCCGCCTTCGCGCGCTTGCCCCGGATTCGATCCGGGACTTCGGCGGGCTCCTCGCGGACGCTGCGCTCCAAATTCCTTCAGCCAACCGGTCCTCCGCGTCGCTCCGGCCGCGCGCTCCGCTTGCGGTGCCGGCGGCGCCCTTTCACGGACCCTTGGCGCCGAGACATCGCAAGGGACGGTCCCTTGCGACTTCAGGCAAGGAGGCCATCATGGCTATCTCTCTCGGCATGTTCAACCAGCTCGACGACGGCAGCTTCACCGGCACGCTTCGCACCCTCAACGTCACCGCCGCACTGACCATCGTTCCGGTCAAAAAGTCCTCGGACAAGGCGCCTGACTTCCGGGTGTTTGCCCAAAATAAGCGTGAGGTGGGTGCGGGCTGGAGTCAGCTCGCCAAGACCAGCGGCGAGACCTATCTCAACCTCAAGATCGGCGCTCCCGAGTTCGGGCCCAGCTGGGTTCGCTGCCGGCTCGCCAAGCTCGAACATCCTGGCGAAGACGGCGCCAGCCACATCGCCTTGTGGGAACCGCGCGACCGCTGACGGCAACGCCCCGCCGCGGGCACCCGCGGCGGGGCTTATTCCCAAACATGTCCAGCAAAAGATCTGCGGCAGTCTCACGATAGAGCCGTTCCCGGGTTACTGAAATCGTGGACCGCGTCACGCATTTGAACGTCCAATCCGTGCTCGATCCTTCGACACAGAAACATAACGGTCGCACAGCAATCCCCTTTTTGGTCACAATTTCTATACAAAAACGTGTACTGACGATTTTCGCATATACCCTCTCGATTCGAATTTGTGCTTCATGCCCTGAAAAGGGGGACGATCGGTCTCCCGCGTCGTTCCTCAAGTCCGATTTCGGTGAGGCAAACGATGCACGACAAAAACGGCACGCGGCAGCGCAACAACACTCTTCGCAGGAACGTCAGGAACCCCGCTGCCAAAGAGAGCGTCAAGAACAAGAACGACGAAGTCCGCCGCGCCATGCGGGCCCGAAACGGGTCTCCCTTTTTGACCACCAAAGAGGCAGCCTTCTATCTCGGCCGCAAACCGCGAACTCTGAAACGCTGGCGACAGCAGGGCAAAGGCCCACCATACCGTTTGGCCGAACGCAGCGTCCTCTATCATATCGACGAGATCGATGACTGGTCCCTTTACAGCGTTGAATAGATCGAGACTCAACAAACATCCGCGTGGCCGCATCTGGCTTTACCTCACGGCGGCCGCGATTCTTGCGGTCATAACACCGCGGACTTTGCCTCTCCTCGTGTGGAATGCGACGGCAAGCGCCCCTGTTGGCCTTTATCGCGTGATCCCGTTTGCGCACGTGGATCGTGGCAATCTGGTCCTGGCGATGGCCCCCATTGCAGTTCGAACCATGGCCGCAGAGCGGGGCTATCTTCCGGCTGGCGTCCCGTTGGTCAAGCATGTCGCGGCCCTCTTTCGCGATCAGGTTTGCACCACCGGCCATGAGATCACGATCAACGGACGCCCCGTCGCGACACGACTGTCCACGGATTCCCACCGTCGCCCACTCCCCCATTGGCAGGGCTGCCGAATGCTGGCGCGGGACGAGGTATTTCTCCTCAACGCCCCGGTGAGGGACTCGTTTGACAGCCGGTATTTCGGGCCGATCAGGATTTCCGCCGTCATGGGAAGGTTGATACCCTTATGGACGTTCTGACACTTTCGGTCGCCTGCGTTCTCTGCACGGCGCAGCCCGCAGTCCCCGTGCCCGACAGTCTGCCGTGGCGAACCGAGATCACCGCAGCGTCCCGCCGTTTTGCGGTTCCCGAGGCGTGGATTTCCGCGGTGATACGTGCGGAGAGCGGCGGCCGGACCACACTCCAAGGCAGGCCGATCACCTCAGTTGCCGGTGCGATGGGCCTGATGCAGGTGATGCCAGGGACATATGACGCGCTTCGAATGCGCTATGGTCTTGGCCCGAATCCCTATCACCCACAGGACAACATTCTGGCGGGAACCGCCTATCTGCGCGAGATGTACGAGCGCTACGGCTACCCGTATTTGTTCGTCGCCTACAACGCCGGGCCTCGCCGGCTCGATGATTTCCTGTCGCGCGGCCGTAGCCTCCCTGCAGCCACCATCACCTATGTGGACAGCCTCATTCCCCATGCCAGCGAGCTCATCGGGGCTTTGCATTCAAGCCCAAAAGTCTTGTTGACCGCGTGCAAATCCTGCGAATTTCGACGTGATGAGCGCCCTTCAAACAGGTTGTTTTTCACACTCACCGCGGCGCCATCCCACACCAACACGCCATCAGAATCGCCGCATCCGGCGCGCACATTGTCCAACGCCGATGCGCCCAAGCTGCCATCGACGACCGGCGCCTTGTTTGTGCCGCTGTCGCAGAATCCACCCTGAAGCACCGTGTCCGTCGGCCTGTTGCACCGGTCCGTTGGCGGACGTCAGGCCGCCCAGACGAACAACAATTCTGTTCTCCGTGAATACGAGCGAATCCCATGTGTTGCGAGAAAACGGTTGCGGGAGCGTCAGAATGTAAATTCGCTCGCAATAATGACCCCCTGAGGGGTGTTTTTCGCGTCCAAAACCGACCCCTCTGACGAGATGTGTCAGCGTCCTTCCTTTGGCCTGAGTTGGCCGG
>JAGWVX010000189.1 GCA_018970685.1 Alphaproteobacteria bacterium
ATTTGACCAAAATCATTCAAACAAGATCATATCGTTTCGTACAGGCAGAAAATCACAGGGGGATGGCCATGTGGGCGGCGGCAGAAGACCTAATCTTGCCCGGCCTGCACAGGAGCCGAAACATTACCGTTCGACAGGTCATGGGTCCCATCGGCGAGCCGCCAGCCGTCCAGCGCCAGCGCTTCCGGCATCGGGACGACATCGAAGCGGCGCGCCAGCGCGATCAGGTTCTGGGTCGAAATCGTCTGCCGCGCCCCACCCATGGCCACGATCTTAACCAGCATTTCGGCGGATTTCTCCACCGTCTCGATCAGGCCGAAGGCTTCGCCCAACGTTTCGCCGGTGGCGAAAACGCCATGGAAGGGCCATAGCACCACGGAATGCTTCCGCAGCAACTCCGCGGTCGCATCGCCGATCGCATCCGTGCCGGGGACCATCCAGCTCAAGGCCCCCACCCCGTCGGGGAAGACCACCAGGCATTCGGTCGAGCCTTCCCACAAGGCGCGCGTGACATTGGCCGAATTCAGCTCCAGCACATAAGACAGGGCGATCAGATTGGTGGCGTGGCAATGCATGATGACGCGCGCATGGGTATCCGCCTGGCGTGCGCGATGCGACTTCAGATGCGCCGGCAATTCCGAGGTCGGCACCCCGCCGTCGCGATAGCCCCATAAGAGTTCGACCTGGCGGCCGTCCACACCGATGCGGATGACGCCGAGATTGGCCTCGGGATCCTGTGCGATATTGCGGAAATATTTTCCCGAGCCGGTGACGAGATAATATTGCCCCGCTATTTCCGGTAGCGCCTTGCTCAAAGGCGGCGAAGAGGCGGCCGTCCAGCCCTCCAGATAAGGCGCGACATCGCTCTCCAGCAAACGATACGAAACATTTCCGCCATTGCGCTCGTCCCAGCCTTTCGTCCACATATCGCTGGCGACGCGGATCATGTCAGTGACGAACCAGGGTTGGTCTGGTGGGGCGCGCATGTCGGCTCCTGAGCGCGCGTCTTGGCACGGATGTGCCACCGACGCAGCTTGACTAATTCAATCATATTCGACCAAAATCAGTCAAAATAAATTAGGGTGGAAGCGTGCGACACGGTTGCATCGTCGTCCTCGATGTTGGGAAGACGCTCGCCAAAGTGACGATGTGGTCCCGCGAGGGGCGTTTGCTCGACCGCCGCACGCGCCCGAATGAGGCGGCGTCGGCGGAGGGTTATGCCTGCCTCGATGCGGCGGGGATCGCCGCTTGGCTTGAGGACGTTCTCAAAAGCTTTTCGCGCATCGGTGAGATCGCGGCCATCGTTCCGGTGGGGCACGGTGCCGCGGCATGCATCGTCGACGAGAACGGGCTGTGCGTGCCGCCGGTCGATTACGAAGCCGAATTGCCGCCTGAAACGCGGGCGCGCTATCTCGCCCTGCGTGATCCTTTCGCCCTGACCGGTTCGCCTTGCCTGCCCGCCGGTCTTAATCTCGGAACGCAATTGTTCTGGTTGGACGAAATCGCGCCGCACGCCATGCGGCACGGCCGTATCGTCACCTGGGCGCAATATTGGGCCTGGCTCTTGTCCGGCGTCATAGCGACGGAAATTTCCAGCCTCGGGACTCATACCGATCTTTGGGTTCCGGGCGAGAACAGGCCCTCGCCCTTGGCGGTTTCGCGCGGCTGGGCCGAACGGCTGGCGCCGCTGCGCAACGCCAGCGACGTATTGAGCCCGGTGAGAAAGGAATGGCGCGCGCGTTGCGATTTGCCCGCGGGTTGCCTTGTCTATTGCGGCGTGCATGACAGCAATGCCGCGCTTTTTGCGGCGCGGATGCATAAGGAGATGGACGAGCGCGAGTTTACCGTGCTTTCGACCGGCACCTGGTTCGTCGCCATGCGGATGATCAAGGGCAAAACGGACCGCATCACGCTGCCCGAGCGGCGCGACTGCCTTGTCAATGTCGACGTCTTCGGTTCGCCCGTTCCGTCGGCGCGGTTCATGGGCGGACGCGAGGTCGAAGCGATCGAAGAACCGCAGGGCGATCCCATCGATCCTTCTGCCCATGCCGGGACCTTGCTGCACCGCGCCGCCCATGCAGTCGAGGCGGGGCTCTTCGTCTTGCCGAGTTTCCAGAAAGGCGTGGGCCCGTTTCCGGACCGTACCGGTCATTGGCTGAGTACACGGCCGAAAGATCCGTTCGACCGCAGAGCCGTGGCCAGCCTTTATCTCGCGCTCATGGCAAATGCCTCGCTCGATCTCATCGGCTCGGCCGAGCGGTTGATCGTCGAAGGCCGGTTTGCCGCCGACCCCGTTTTCACGCGCGCCTTGGCGGCGTTGCGCCCTACGCAGGCCGTTTATCTCTCGCGGATGCAGGACACGGTACCGCTCGGCGCCTTGCGTCTTGCCGGGGCGGAACTGCCGCAGGACTCCGCCCTTGAGCGTGTCGAGCCGCTTGACCTCGATTTGCGCGCTTATGCCCAGCGCTGGAACGAGTTGGCCGGGCAGGCGGATTTTCCGCTCGCGGCGGGAGTATAAAATTCACAAAAACACAGGGGATGAAACGTGGCGCTTGAATCGACTGCCAAAGGGTGCTCCTTGCGCGGGCCGCTGGCGCTTGCCATCAGCTGTTTTCTGATCTGGGGCCTCGCCTATGGCCTGCTCGACGTGCTCAATAAGCATTTCCAAGAGACCCTGCACGTCAGTAAAGCGCAATCCTCCTTGCTGCAGATCGCCTATTTCGGCGCCTATCTCTTGATGAGCGTGCCGGCCGGGCTCTGGATGCAGGCGCGCGGCTATAAAGCGGGCCTCGTCACCGGCTTGATCGTCACGGCGGTGGGCGCTTTTCTTTTTGTGCCGTCGGCTGAGATCGCGAGCTTTCCCTTCTTCGTCGGCTCGATGTTCGTGCTGGCTACGGGCCTTTGCTTTCTCGAAACCTCGGCCGACACCTATGTCAGTGTGCTGGGCAAACCCGAGGATGCGCCCAAGCGGCTCAATCTGGCGCAATCCTTCAATGCGCTCGGCGTGTTTTTCGGACCCATCATCGGCGGTTCGCTGTTCTTCAATCCGGCCGTAACCAAGGCGCTGGGCGGCGACCAGCAAGCGGTGCAGCTCACCTATCTGGTGATCGGCATAGCCGTCGTGCTCTTCGCCCTGTTCGTGATGCGCGCCTGGCTGCCCGAGGTGAAAGACACCGAACACGGCCATGTCGTCTCGGAAAACGAGCCCGCGAAGAAGCTCTTGGCGGAACCCCATTACGTCTGGGGCGTGATCACGCAGTTCTTCTATGTCGGTTCGCAAGTCGGCGTTTATGCCTTCTTCCTCAACCAGGCGACCGAGACCTGGCACGGCATGACGACGCAAGACGCCGCCTTTCTCTTTTCGCTCGGCGTGCTCAGCTATCTCGTCGGCCGTTTCGTGACGACGGCGCTGATGTACAAATTCCCGGCGCGCGCGATCCTGACGGTCTATGGGCTGCTGAATGTCGTGTTCTGCCTGATCGCCGCGGCGGGGATTCAGAAAGTCTCGGCGCTGGCGCTCTTGCCCGTCTTCTTCTTCATGGGAACGATGTTCCCAACCATCTTCACACTCGGCATCCGCGATCTCGGCAGCTCCACCAAGCGCGCCTCTTCCATCATGGTGATGGCGATCGGTGGTGGGGTGGTGCTGCCTTATCCCATGGGCCTGATCGGCGACCATTACGGCATGCCGCTGGCGTTCCTTTTGCCCGCCGCGGGCTTCGCGCTCGTCGCCTGGTATGGCTGGATGGGCTCTCACGAGAAGGCCAACTGACGAGACAAGACCCAATTGTTGCATTGATCGCGGGTCAGTTTGGATAATCGTCAGTCCGACGGGCACGATTCTTCTTATCCCCCAGGGCAGCAAATTGATCTGCCAGTACGATGCGCACGTTTCCTTCGGCCAAGTCCGCCGTCTTAACCCCGGCCTTATGCTCCTTCAAAATCCCGATGATTTGTTCTCCCGTAAACCGTGGGCGCTTCATCGTCCGCACCCCTTCCTCGTGTGATCCGCTCCCCGCAAACTGGATCGATTTGAGGTAGAGTTTTCGGCGACTTCCAGAGGGCTTGGGAGGAGTAGAAGACGGTGAAGGCCGCGAAGTCCTCGTACCACCTCGATGATATCTTCGCGCCCTCGCCCTCGACGCGCGCCCACGCGACCTCAAACAGGAAGGTAATCAGAGTGTCGCATAACCTTGGCAAAGCCCTAGGCTATGCCGCCCTCGAACTCGCTGCCAAGTGCAGAGTTTCGGGTTTCAGATGCGTATAGCGCCGAAGCATTTTCCAATCCTTGTGCCCCGTGACCAACGCGACCTGTTGAATTGAGAATCCTGCCTCAAATAAACGACTCGTTCCTTCATGACGCAGGTCGTGAAAATGAAGATCTTCAATCTCCAGTTCCGCACAAGCCCGCGTGAATGATGCGCTCGCCGATTTGCTCACATATGGAAAAATTCGGTCGTTGGCGTTGCTGCGGATCGCGCGCTGATCTTCGATGAGTGTTAACGCGTTATAGCCCGACACAGCGAGAAGCGGAATTCGTTGATCGTTTCCCATTTTGGCCCGCGGATCCTTCCGGTCCCTGATCGTCAGCATTCTCGTGCGTACATTCAGATCGCTCCATGTGACGCGGCAGATTTCTTCTTGGCGCATCGCTGTGGCGATGGCGAACTTGATGATACGACTCATTGGGATCAGTTGACGCGCATTCGAATCGAAGTGCGTGAACAACTGTTTCAATTCATCTTCTGTCGGTCGGCGATCACGCTCCCGGCCCTTGCCGACCAGGCCTAGGCGTTTGAGAGCAATGCGCGCGTATTCAACCGGCTCGACGCTCACCTCCACGCCATGGACTGCCGCGGCATGCGCGAAGACGAGATTGATCGCACCGATGTACTGCCCAAGTGTGACGGGACCGGCGCCCCCTTTTGCCCGCTCCCTCCCAAATCGAATAAGGCGCTCGCGATCCAAATCCCCAAACTTGAGCGCCCCCAACTCGCGTTGCAGCATTTCCAGCGTGGCGCTCTTCGAGCGTCGCAGCGGTCTACCGACCTCTTTCATATCGTCGATATGCAGATCGATGAGCGCACCAAACGTCTTGGCATTTCTCGAACGCTTGCCTGAGGGTGCGCGACCGCGATCGATTTGGGCTTCGGCCTCGGTAGCCCACACGCGCGCGTGATCGTGACGGATAAACGTTTCGGTCGCCTTCCGACCCTTCAAACGGATTTGGACCTGCCAGTGGCCGGATGCTAACTGTCGAATGTTGGCCATCAGCGACAACCTCTTCGATCACGAATCCATCACACTCAGACGTCGAAACATGGCGAAAAGGGTCGTATTTTAGGATACAAAAAAGTGTGATGGCGGCCCTTTATGCCTTTGGAATATATCGCAATAATGCAGCAAAATCAATTACATAAATTTTGTATTGCCCCCATGATGGAGTGGAGCGACCGACATTGCCGCGTGCTGCATCGCCTGCTCAGCGCGCGCGCGCGACTTTACACCGAGATGGTGACGGCAATGGCGGTCATCCGTGGCGACCGTGAGCGACTGCTTGGCTACGATGCTCGCGAACATCCCGTCGCGTTGCAGATGGGCGGTGCGGAGCCGGCGCAGCTGGCCGAGGCCGCGAAGATTGGCGCCGATTTCGGGTATGACGAGATCAATCTCAACGTCGGCTGCCCCTCGGATCGAGTACAATCGGGACGCTTCGGCGCTTGCCTGATGCGGGAGCCAAAACTTGTCGCCGAATGCGTCGACGCGATGCGCGCAGTCGTTTCAATTCCGGTCACCGTGAAGTGCCGCCTGGGCGTCGATAATCAGGAACCGGCGGAAGCTTTACGCGCGTTGATCAGTGCCTCCAAAGCCGCGGGCGCCGACACGTTCATCGTGCATGCGCGCAAGGCGTGGCTCGAAGGCTTATCGCCGAAGGAAAATCGTGATGTGCCGCCGCTCGACTACGACCTCGTCTACGCCGTCAAGCGGGAGAACCCGGCCCTGACTAT
>JAGWVX010000190.1 GCA_018970685.1 Alphaproteobacteria bacterium
GCGCATGACGTGATCTTCGACCACAATTCGGTGACCTGGGCGACCGACGAGAACATGTCGATGTCGGGCTTGCGCTTCGACGGCAACGATCCGGCGAAATGGCGTGCCGACACCTCGCACCGCATCACCTTCAGCAACAACATCATCGCCGAGGGGCTCGCCTTCGCGACTCACTACAAGATCGAGCACTCCAAGGGTTCCCTCATCCACGACAATGCGTCGGACGTGCTCCTCGCCGACAACCTTTACGCCCACAATTACGAGCGCAACCCTTTGCTCAAGGGCGGTACGCGTGCGGTCATCGTCAACGATCTGATCTACGATCCGGGTCAGCGGGCCATCCATTATAACTTGATGGCCGAGGAATGGGGCGATCATCCCTGGCAAGTCGGCCAGCTTTCGGTGGTCGGCACGGTTCTGCGCGAAGGCGAATCGACCGTTCCGCATCTCGCTTTCCTGGAGATCGGCGGCTACGGCGATCTTCGCTATTACGGCAAGGACAACGTGGCCATGAACCAGATCGGCGAGCCGATCCCGATGATCGGCCGCTACACCGCGGCGCCGGCCAGGATCGTCATGGAGAAGACCCCGCCGATCTGGCCGCCTTATGTGACGGTGCTGCCGTCGTCCGCTGTGCAGCAGCACGTCTTGCACAATGCCGGCGCGCGCATCTGGGACCGCGACTATGACGATGTACGCCTGATCGCGGACGTCGCCGAGGGGCGCGGTTATATCGTCAACAGCGAGAACGATATCCACGGCTATCCGGTGGAGAAGCCGACCCAGCGGCTCTTCAACCCGGCCGATTGGAACCTGATCGACATGACGCCGAAAACGCCCGCGGCGCTGGATTCCAGTTCGAAGGCGCACGGGACCTGACATCCCCGCCGTCCCGGTCTGCCATGCGGGGTGTGAACGAGGCTCACGCCCCGCCTTTTTTCGGGTAAACTGCCGGTGTCTGTCAGGTCTGCCCGCCGGTCATGTCCCACGCAGCTTTTGAGCCTTTCGTCCTGTTCGGGCGGTCGCACCAGATCGTGCTCGGCCTCACCGTCGCCGTACCGTTGCTGCTTTCGGCTTTGGTCCGCATCACCGGACGCTGCGCGTTAACGCGCGTCATCTGCTGGGGCTTCGCCGCCGCTATCCTCGGAGCTTGGGCCTATTGGTACATGATCGCCACGCGAAACGGCTGGCTCGATCTCGGCAACGCCTTGCCGATGGATTTGTGCAGTTGGGCCTGCATCGCCACGGTGGTGACGCTGATCCGTCCCAATCAGAAGAGCTACGAGCTCGCCTATTTCTGGGCCTTGGCGGGGACGGTGCAGGGCATCTTGCGACCGGGCATACCCTTCGATTTCCCCGATCCTCGCTTCATCGAGTTCTCGGTCTTTCACGGCGGCATCATCGCCTCCGTTCTGTTCCTGACCGTCGGCCTGAAGATGCGCCCCTATCCGTCGTCGTTCCCGCGGGTGATCGCTTGGACGCTCTTTTATATGGCTGCCGCCGGCGCGGTGGACTGGGCGCTAAGGGTCGATTACGGCTTTCTGCGGTCCAAGCCCGTCTATCCCAGCCTGTTCGATCTGATGCCGGCTTGGCCCTATTACCTGCCGGTGCTTGTGGTGCTGGGGCTGCTTTCCATGGTGGTCTATTACACGCCGTTCTTCCTGATGGACCGCTGGCGCGCTTGGCGGTCGTGAAAAAGGCCGGAAGCGTCGCTCCCGGCCTTTCCGAAACTCATGCACGCTGTCATCAGAAGACGCCGACCACCACCGCCCCCAAGAACAGGAATACGAGAGTGATGGTCATAAGCTGAATTTCTCGGGCCAAGGCCACCTCCCTGTCTGAGTCCGGGAAGTCTTTGCCGAGGTTCGCTTAAGGTCAAGTCCGACTCCTCCGGTGCAAGGCATTTCATATATTTAACAATATGTTAGCCGAATTTCCCCAGAACTTTCCGGACTTTCGGGTGAAATTATCGTTCGCTGCCCGGCCGTTTGCCTCACCACGCAATTTCCTTTCCCAAATAGTCGAGAAAGCGCCCCGAGGTCTTCTCGTTGAGCTCGGCGATGCGTTGGCGCAGGCCACGCACGCTGACCTCCGGTGAGATCATGGCGCCGGGGCCGCCCATGTCGGTTTTCACCCAGCCCGGATTGAGGATGGCAACCAGGATGCCGTCGCCGGCCCAGTCGTGCGCCAGCACATGCATGATCATGTTGACCGCCGCCTTCGACGCCCGATAGGCGAGCGAGCCGCCGCTGCTGTCGGAGATCGAACCCATTTTGCTTGTAATGGTGACAAGCTTCTTGTCGCGCCCGGCCAGCAGATTGTCGTGCAGCGCCTGGCTGACGATCAGCGGACCGATGCTGTTGATGCGGAACGTCTGCGCGAAACCGTTATAATCGCTATGCGCTGCGCTCTGTTTTTCGGGGCCGAAGACCCCGGCATTATTGATAAGAATGTCGACGGCTTCGCCTTTCAGCGCCCGTGCCAAGCTGGCCGCCGAAGATGCGTCGCCGACGTCCAGCGTCATGACGCGCACGTTCTTGGATCGCGCGAGGGCGTTGAGGTCCTTGGCTTCGGCCGGCTCGCGGCAACAGGCGATGACGCTGGCTTCTTCGGCGTATTGGCGGACGAATTCCAGGCCGATTCCGCGGTTGGCGCCGGTAACCAAGATTGTTGTCATGGGCTTTCTCTGTCGGTTGTATTTCCGTCAAGTTTGCAGTTTAGGTCTTGATCATGTCCATTTGGGGAAAAATCGGCGGCGCGGCCGCCGGCATGCTGGTCGGGGGGCCGGTAGGCGCGGCTTTGGGGGCATTGGCGGGCCACTTCCTCATCGACCGCAGCGAAGAAAGCGATCCGGGCGTTGTCTTTACGATCGCCGTCATTGCGTTGTCCGCCAAGATGGCCAAGGCGGACGGCGTGGTCACCGACGATGAGGTCGAGGCCTTCGACCGGATTTTCCGCGTGCCGCCGGACGAGCGGGCCAGCGTGCGCCGCTTCTTCAATCTGGCACGCCAGGACACCGCCGGTTACGAAGCTTATGCGAGTCAAATCGCCCGCATCTTTGCGAAGAAGCCGGCGGTGCTCGAAGACATCCTGGACGGGCTGTTCGAGATCGCCGCGGCGGACGGCGTGTTGCATCCGGGTGAAAGCGTGTTCCTCGAACGCGTCGCCGAGATCTTCGGCTTCGCGCCGGGCGAATTCCGCCGCATCAGGGCCTCGCATTTCCCGCCGGACGCGGCCGATCCTTATGTCGTCCTGGGTGTCGCCTTCGACGCCGGCGACGATGAGATCAAGCGCACCTATTACCGTCTGGTGCGGGAGAACCATCCCGACAGCCTGATCGCCCGCGGCGTGCCGCCGGAATTCGTCCAGCTCGCCAGCGACAAGCTGGCCGCCATCAACGGCGCTTACGAAAAAATTCAGGCCGAAAGAAGCTGACGCGTCAGATCATGCCGGCGATGACGCGGCCGACATCGGCGATAGCGGCCTCGCGCGCGTCGTCGCTTAGATTGGATTCCGTGAAATAGACGCAAGCCAGGATCGGGGCGCGTCCTGGCGGCCGCAGGATGGCGATGTCGTTGCGCGCGCCGTTCTTCCCATTGCCGGTCTTGTCGCCTTCGCGCCAGTTCGCCGGTATGCCGGCGCGCAGGCGGCGGGCGCCAAGCGTGTTGGCGGCCATCCAGTCTTCCAATCTCTGCCGGGAGGTTTCCGACAGGACTTTTCCCAGCAGGACATTTTTCATGTCGCCGAGCATCGCGGCGGGCGTGGTGGTATCGCGCGGGTCGCCGGGGACGGCGGAATTCAGGGCGACTTCGATGCGGTCGAGCCTGCTGAGGCGATCGCCGAGCGTGCGTGCGAACCGCGTCCAGCCGGCGGGTCCGCCGACGGTTTGCAGCAAGAGGTTCGCGGCGGTGTTATCGCTGTGCTCGATGGCGGCTTCACACAGCGCGGATAGCGCCATGCCGCCGTCCTTGGCGTGTTCCTCGGTGACCGGCGAATACGTGACAAGGTCGCCCCGGCTGTAAGTGATGAAGCGGTCAAGATGTTCTTTGCCGACGTCGATGCGCGACAGCACAGCCGTGATCAAGAGGAATTTGAAGGTGCTGCACATCGCGAAACGTTCGTGCGCGCGGTGTTCGATTCGTTTGCCGCTCTGCGTGTCCAAGACGGCGACGCCCAGCCTGCCGCCCGTGCGGCGTTCGATCTGCGCGATCGGATCGTCGCCGGCCAAAGCCGCCGTCGCCGGTACGGCTGCGATCGCCGCAAGCGTGGCCCGGCGTGTGATCATCGCGCTTCTTCTTCGTGCTTGCCGTGCAGGTAGCGGTGCGAGAGTGCGTGGTAGACGCCTTCCTTGCAGACCAGCCGCGAGCAGGCGTTGGCGATGAGGGCGGCCGTCATCAGCGGAATCAGAAGGCCGTTGTTGTCGGTCATCTCCGAGACGATGACGAAGCTGGTGATCGGTGCTTGCACGACGCCGGTGAAATAGGAGACCATGCCGATCAGCACGATGGCACCGATCGGGGCGTGCGGAAAGAGGTATGCGAGATCCGCACCGAGCCCTGCGCCTACCGACAGCGACGGCGAGAAGAGGCCGCCCGGTAAACCGCTGATCGACGATATCGTGGTGGCGATGAACTTCAGCGGCGCATAGACGAAAGACAGGTTGTGGGCCCCGTGCAGAACGGCCCGGGCCTGCGCGTAACCGGTGCCGTTCACGGCGCCGCCCGTCATGAAGCCGCAGATCGCCACCAGCAATCCGCAAACGGCCGCGAAGGCGATCGGCCGTCTTTTGATCCAATCGCCGGCCTTGCCCGGCACCCCGGTCGGCACCTCGATGAGGATGCGGCTGAAAAGTCCGCCGCACAAGCCGCCGATGATGCCGCAGACCGGCACCACCATCCATGCGCCCCACGCCAGCGTCGCCGATGTCGACCCGAAATAGGTGTAGTTGCCGTATGTGGCGAGCGAGGTCAGGCCGGCAAGGATGACGGCGCCGATGATCAGGCCGCTGGTGCGCACCTCGAAGGAACGGCTCATTTCTTCGATGGCAAAGACGATTCCGGCCAATGGCGTATTGAACGCGGCCGCGATGCCGCCGGCGGCTCCCGCCAGGATGAGGCCGGGCTGGCGGCGCGGCGAGAGGCGTCCGATCATGAACATCACCGAGGCTCCGACCTGCACGGTCGGGCCTTCACGGCCTGTCGAGGCGCCGACCGCGAGGCCCAGCGTCGTCAAAAGGATTTTGCCGATTGCCGCGCGTAAACCGACAAGCTTGCCGCGCGCGCCGGTCGATTTGAGCTGACGGGCGGCGATCACCTGCGGAATACCGGACCCTTGGATATTCGGGAAGATGTGAATTCCCGCCCAGGCGGCAAGTCCGAAACCGAGCGGCGTGAGTATAAAGCCCGCATAGGGGCTGACATGCAGCGCCGAGCGGAAAGCGGCCTGTGCTGCGTCCGCGGCGAATGCCATGCCGACGCCGGCAAGACCGACCACCAGCCCGCCCATCATAAAGATGAAGTGCCGTTGCCAGCGCCGCGAAAGCACGCGCAACAGCCGGACGTGCCGGAAAGCAAGAGTGAGATTCATGGATGTGGATCGGGCAATTCAACTTTGAGCTATAGCAATTCGCTGGACGTGCAAACTCTTATGTCGTCGCGGTGCGCATTATTTATGGCGACCGCCGCTTTGGCCGCCAAATCCTCTTGCGCTGTTTAGGATGTCGGACGGCCCTTGAACTTTACGGTCGCAATTCCACAGCTGTTGTACGGTTTTTGACTGCTAGCGCTGAAAGAGGGAGGGGCAGAGGGAAACTTGAATTCAATTAGTGGTTCTTGAGGTGTATTTGATGATTCCTCCTTGACATTTGATGATAATATGATGATATTTTCCTCAACAATGCAGCCAGGCTCGGCTAGGAGGAGGTTTTGATGAGCAAATTCGGCGTTGGCGTCGGCGAAGATTT